>QCMA01000019.1 GCA_003214115.1 Prochlorococcus sp. AG-418-I21 | reverse complement strand
AAGCATTAGGTGATTGGTTTGGGAAAATTCATGATGATGGATTATTTCCCCATTTTGGAGGTATAGGTATTATTGACGAAACACTAGCATGCATGAGAATGCTATCTCGTTTTTATGATATACCTTATCGAAAAGACTTATATAGAAGAGTTCTAGAAGATCAAGGTAAAAGAGTTGACTTGAATAAACTTAAAACTCCTCAACTTGCTGCAATTTGTGATCTTATGGGATTAATGGCTAGTCCTCTTAACCCAAATTCTCCTGAACTTTTAAGTAGAGCGCCGTTCCCTGCATTAGGAATAATAAATGGACATCCAAAAGTTATTTGGCAAAAGAAAAGTAATAAGTTACTAATAAGTGATCCATTGAAGGATCAAGAACTGGTTAGTTGTAAGGAATTATTTGATAAGGAGGATGGAGATACATTTGCTTTGCTTTGTGTGGAGAAGAATGCAAATGCTCCTAGAACACGTTTTGGCTTAAGTTGGTTTTTACCTGCAATGCGTAAATATAAAACTACTCTTTTTCAAGTTATTATTGCAAGTTTTTTTGTACAGCTTTTAGCTTTATTCAACCCCTTACTCATTCAACAAATAATTGATGCTGCAATTACACAGGGTAATATTAAAAGCCTAAATGTTCTTGGCTTGTTACTTGTTGCAATGGCTTTCTCGCAAGGTCTTTTAGGTGCATTAAGAACTTATCTATTTGCCGACACAACAAATCGTATTGACATTTCACTTGGGGCTTCAATCATTCATCATTTATTTCGATTGCCTCTTAGTTATTTCTCTCGTAGGCCTGTCGGAGAAATAAGTAGTCGAGTTGGGGAACTTGAAAATATCCGAAGTTTTTTAACTGGAACAGCTCTAACAGTCTTATTGGATTCTATTTTTTCAATTTTATATATAGCTGTGATGCTTTCATATTCTGTTTCCTTAACTTTGTGGGCACTTGCAGTTATTCCTTTTTTTGTTGGCCTAACTTTTGGGGCAGCTCCAATTGTTCGAAATCAACTACGCCGCCAAGCCGAGGCTAAAGCTAAAGTGCAAAGTCATTTGGTTGAAATCTTGTCGGGAATGGAAACAGTCAAAAGTCAGGGAATGGAATTGCCTAGTGAATGGCGTTGGGAACAGTTTTATGGACGTCAAATTCAAATAGGTTTTCAAAATACTTTTACTAGTACAGCCGCGTCTTCTGCAAATCAATTTCTTCAGCAATTATCAGGCTTACTTGTAATTTGGGTAGGAGCGATTCTTGTTCTTCAAGGAAAGATGACTTTGGGGCAATTAATTGCTTTCCGCATCTTGTCTGGTTACGTAACAAATCCATTGCTTCGGTTGGCAACTCTTTGGCAAAATTTTCAAGAAACAGCATTATCACTCGAAAGATTATCAGATATTGTTGATCATAAAGAAGAAATTGAGATTAAAGGTCAGAATTTACCTCCTATGCCCACTATTAAGGGTGAGATCTCCTATGAAAATGTTAATTTTCGTTTTGCATCAAGAGGCCCCCTACAATTAACAAATGTTAGTTTCACTATCCCTAAAGGTAACTTTGTAGGGGTTGTAGGCACTAGTGGTTCGGGTAAAAGTACATTGATAAAGTTATTAACGAGATTATTTGATCCTATTGATGGAAAAATAAAAATTGACGGAATGGATATTTCTAAGTTTGACCTTTATTCTTTACGTCGTCAGATGGGTGTAGTTCCTCAAGATAGTTTATTATTTGATGGCTCGATTCAAGAAAATATTGCTCTATCAAAAGCAGAGGCTAGTTTTGATGAAATAGTTGATGCCGCAAAAATATCATGTGCACACGATTTTATTCAATCTTTGCCAGCTGGCTATAATACTCTAGTTGGGGAAAGAGGGGCAGCACTATCTGGAGGTCAACGTCAAAGAATAGCTATAGCGAGAACAATAATAAAGAAACCCAGGTTATTAATTTTAGATGAGGCTACTAGCGCATTGGATATTAATAATGAGAAAAATTTAATTCAAAATATATTAAAAGCATATTGTGAGATTACTGTGATTTTTATTACTCACAGATTGAGTAGTTTACGTAACTCAGATCAAATATTATTAATGAATGACGGGGTATTAGCTGAGATGGGATCTCATGTTGAATTAATGTCTCTAAATGGGAGCTATTCCACTCTTTATAAGCAACAGGAGTTGAATAATTAATGGCCAAAAAAAACACTTTTAATGGTAAAAAAACTGTAAATCAAGATGAATTAGACCTTTTCAAGGTAAATGAAGTTAAGTATCGTCCAACTCCATTCTGGAGTCAAGTTTTACTTCTAGCTATTTCTGGAAGCGTTTTCTTTGGATTTATTTATGCTTGTATTTCACGAATAGATGAAGTTGTAATAGCTAACGGGGAATTACAAGCATTTGGAGCAGAACGGCCGATAAAGGCAAATATCTCTGGGTTG
Organism: Prochlorococcus sp. AG-418-I21; assembly: GCA_003214115.1. Lineage (GTDB taxonomy): Bacteria > Cyanobacteriota > Cyanobacteriia > PCC-6307 > Cyanobiaceae > Prochlorococcus_A. The sequence goes on along the minus strand of QCMA01000019.1, from coordinate 18,867 downwards.
ATTAGTGAGATTTCCGTTAAAGAAGGGGATGTTGTTAGTAAAGGACAGCTTTTATTAAAGTTTGATACTAGAGTTCTTAATATCCAGCGAGTTAGTCTTAATGAAAAATTAAAAAGTTTGAAAAGAAGCTATAAAATTGAAAGTAATATTAATCAGCGATTAACAGAGCTGGCTTTCGAAGGAGCAATTTCTTCTTTAGAAGCCCTAAGACAAGAAAATAAACTTCAGGAAATAGAGGCCTCGATTTCTCAGGTAGAGGCAAGAATAAATGAATTGAATATAGAAATTGCAAAAATTCATTTACGTGCACCACTTGATGGACGTGTATTTAATCTGATTCCGGCAAGTACCGGATATGCGGCAACAAATGGAGAAACATTGCTTAAAATTGTTCCGGTAGGAGACTTAGAAGCTAAAATATTTATCTCAAATTCCGATATTGGATTTATTTCTCCAAGCATGAAAGCCAAGGTAAGGGTAGATGCCTACCCTTTTACTCAATTTGGATCAATTGATGGGAAAATTAGATCAATTGGAGATGAAGTTTTGCAGGCTAATTCTACTTATCCTTTTTCAAGATTTCCGGCATATATCAGTTTAGATAATCAGTACTTAGAAAAAGATGGAATTAAACATAAAGTCAGATCAGGTCAAAGTGTTTCAGTAAATATTATTGTAAGGGACAAACCCATAATTAGTATTATCACAAATACCATAGAGCAAGCTTTTGATTCCTTAAGAGGTATAAAATCGGATCGATAATATATTATTTACAATCAAATCTAAGCAGGCATAAATTGAGACTATCTATTAACAGTATTTTTGAAAATAAGAAAAATACAGGTTGGAAAAACTTTCTGTCAATTGGATTATTAGAGCCTGGGCGATTGAATTCGAACCTGTGACCTTGTGCTCCTAAAACATTCAAAAAAAAGTGTTTAGAAAAATAGCTCTATTATTCGAAGAAATTGAAGTAAAAACTTTTAAATTAGGCAGTATATTCCTTCAAAGGCTAATTTTAAAATAGTTTTAAACTATAAATTTTTTATGTCGAAGTATTTTAAAACTTATGATTGAGCAATATAAAAAAATAATCATAATTGGTGGGGGAATTTTAGGTCTATCAATAGCAAGACAACTGATGATAATGGGTTGCAAAAATTTGACCATTTTGGAAAAAGATGAATCAATTGCCTTGCATCAATCCTCAAGAAATAGCGGTGTTATGCATTCGGGGCTTTATTACGAGCCAAATAGTCTCAAAGCTAATTTAAGTAGAAAAGGTATTTTATTGCTCAAAGACTACTGCAATAAAAATTCTATAAAATGGGAGGAATGTGGAAAGATTGTAGTTGCTTCAGAACTTGGCGAAATAGATAGGCTTGAAAAACTCTTTACAAGAGGCCAGGCAAATGGTCTTAAAGGTTTAAAAAAATTGTCCTCTAAAGAAGTTAATTATTTTGAGCCTTACGTAAGTGCAAAAGCAGGCATTATTATCCCTGAAGAGAGCATCGTTAATTATTTAGATGTGGCAAATAAATTTAAAGAGGAAATAATTTCTCTTGGAGGTTCAATTAAATACTCCTCAAAGGTTGTTGACGTAAAACTTTTTATAAATTATCAAGAATTAATATTAGAGAATGGAGAGGTAATAGAGGGGGAAATAATAATTTCTGCCGCTGGTATTTATAGTGATAAATTAGCAAAAGTACTAAATATTGATATTGATAACAAACAAATACTTCCATTTAGAGGTGAATATTATTTACTTAAACCTTCATTTGAATATTTAGTAAAAGGTCTTATTTATCCTGTCCCCAATCCTTCATTACCTTTCTTGGGAGTACATTTTACAAAATTAATAAAAGGGGGAGTAGAAGCAGGCCCAAATGCTGTATTGGCGCTTGCAAGGGAGGGATATAAGTGGCAAATGATTAACTTTAAAGAATTATATGAGTCACTTTCCTATATTGGTCTTCAAAAATTTATTTTAAAGTATCCACTAGTTACTTCAAGTGAAATTTTAAGATCACTTTTAAAGCCCATTTTTGTTAAAAGTTTGCAGAGACTTATTCCAGATATAAAGGGGAATATGCTCTCCTCGGGAAATACTGGAATAAGAGCTCAATTAATTAATACCCAAGGAAATCTTGAACAGGATTTTGATATAAGAATAAAGGATAATATAGTATTAATACTCAATGCTCCAAGCCCTGCAGCTACTTCATCATTGAGTATCTCTGAATATGTGGTTGACATGATAACCCGATAATTTAGCAATAAAAATTACTTATATTTGCTTGAGTTTTGCGTGAAGCAATAATTTTTGTGAATTATGTTTTAGCAGAGACCTACTGCTATAAATGATCGGGGCGATAAGATGAGAACCTTTGACCCAGTACTCCCAAAGCACTCGATCTATGAAATGAGATTTATCAATAATCCCGTATTATAAAATGCTTCTTGTTGAATAGGGTAAATGGGTTTTGAGTCTCAATTTTGTACAAAATATATACTCTTATATACTAAATACACAAGCTAAGTATCCCCTTTTGTGCCCTCTTAGAGATTAGTGCCAAGGGTGAGGTAGGTCGAACAAAAAAATGATTTTTTTTCCAAAAAATATATCTACAAAGAGATTTCAATTTATTTTCTAATCAAAAAAAATTTCCCTAACAAAAAAAATATAAGTTAAATTTGAAAAAATAGTTTTAAATTTGAAAATCAATAAGAAGATAATATTAATTTTAGGATTACTCGCAGCGGTCATTTCTATACCAAGTGCTCTTTTATTGACTGGAAGTATAGGCAATGCTAAATCAGCCGCATACAAAAGAGCTAAGAAAATAATGAATCCTGATCTTTATTTGACTTATAGGATAACTGAAAGGATTTTAGAGACCAACGATATAAAAAGACCAATAAGAATAGCGGTAAGGAAAGGAGTAGATTGTTCAGGAGCACTTGGGTTGGATCCATCAAGTAGTAAATGTCAGGCTGCCCAGTTATTACCTGATATAGATAAAACAACTAACTTTGATATTTGGGCCTCCCAAGTAATTAACACTATGTCTGGCCAAGCTAATGCTTTTGCTAATAGTGATAGTGGCGTTTTATTAGTTAATAAAGCTTTATTAAAAGAACTTATGGGCCGACCTGAACAACTAGCTTGTGTGATTTCTCATGAGTTAGCTCATATTACGCAAAACCATAATGACGATAAAAGAAAAGCGAGAATGAAATATGATTCAATAGCTGCATCAAGAATCTCTGACAGAATAGTTAAATTAAAAAATGCACAAGCAGGGGCTTACTTTATGGCGGCTATGATAGGAGGTATTTCAGACAGCTACTCAGGGACAAATACCTCGCTTAGTCAATTGTCAAATCAAATTGCTTTTAATAATCTCGCATCTCAAATGATGGCGCCACAGATAACTGAAAAAGCAATGGAATACTCTCCAGTAATAGCTGAATCAATTAATCAAATGCAAGGATTAAGTCCAGAATATATGAGGCAAGGATTTAGTTATATTGATAGTTATCTTAGAGATGCGGCACTTTCGCTCACCGCTTTTGGAAGAGGTCTTGAATATGAGGCAGATTTATTAGGTACACAATATGCAGCAACTGCAGGATTTAATGAAAAAGCTTGTTTAAAATTATGGACTGAAACTATGCCCCATGATACGGATAAAATTGTTGCAAGGTTATTGCCACAAGGAGTTCCAGATCCTGGTAAAAAGAAACCTGAAATATTCATCAACAAGATAAAACCTGAAGTACTAGAGGATAAAGATTGTAAAAATAAAATAAAGGTTAAAAAAAATAAAAGTCTCCAGAAAAAATGTAGATTTTTAGCAAAAAAAAGAAAAGCTAAAGAAAATGAGCAAATAAGTGAACAGACTTTAGAAATACTTAGGACTCATCCAAGCGATGAGAGGAGGGCTAAAGCTATAGGAGAGCATATACAAAACAAAGAGCTATTTAGTAAATTTAAATTAACTGGAAAGAAAAATAAATTAAAAAATACTATGAGGGATTGGAGCTACGATAAACAATCCGATAGTCTTGTTATATCTGATATTGAAAAAGATCCTAAACTAATTGGTCTAGAGGAGGCAGGCACAAGTGGAATTAATATTGATAAATTTTTAGACTAGGAGTATTTATTTAATGAAAAAATCTTTTATATTCTCTGTATTTCTTTTATCAAGTGTATTCTTTCTTGAGCCTTCAATCTCTAAAGAAACAGTAGAGGATAAAAATTTAATCGAAAAAGTTTCCTTCGATATTTGGTGGGAAGATAAATATAATGAATCTGTTATCACTCTAAGAACTTACCCTGAAGACATCAAAACGATTCAGGTGGGGAATGGAAGATTCATCAATAAAAATCAAGTTTTAGAAATTTATAGAGAAGTTAATAAAGGTTCTATTTTTTCTTCTAGTTCTTATATTTTTAATATCGTTTACAAAGACGAAAATTCAAAAGTTTCTACTGGGAAAATTATTTTTTCTAACAAAAGAGCTAGTAAGAAATTTGAGAAGGCGTTAGTAGATTTTGGCTTTTAAAAAAGATTTTTTATTTTTTTTTCTTTAAAAAATTGTGCATCAAATGAAATTATTGCCTTGGTAATATGAAATAAAGCTGATTATGAACCTAAAGTTGAAATGAGATAGTTTAAATATGATTGATGTATAGTCAAAATATTACATTTCTAGCAAAAAGATTTTTTTTGAAATGGTTAAATTCAGGATCAATGGTCCAAGCTTTGTATTGTCTTGTTCTGAGAAAGTAAAGATTCCCTTAATGGTATGTTCTCATGAAAGAAGCGGGACTCATTTCATGATGAACTCAATTTCAGAATGTACTGAATACACAGCTAATCCATTTTTGAACTTTGACTATATGCCTTTAGGTTCTTTCGTTAATTTTTTTTATAAGGAAAGTACAAATAAATTTCTTTTTTCTCTGCAGGACGTTAGTCAAAATGAATCAAATACTCAATGTGTTAACAGTATTATCAAATCCCATTTCCCTTTAAGTCTATTGGATCATAATAAAAATTTATGTAAGGTTATATATATTTATAGGAATCCTGAGGAAGTTTTTATTTCTTATTGGAAGTATTTGCATAGATGGAATTGGTTTGAAGGCCCTAAGTTAAGTTCACCTTTAGAACTTATTAAAAGTAATCCAAAAGGACAATCTCAAAGATATCAAATAGAAAATCATACAAATTATTTTGCGAGATGGGCATCACACATAATTAATGCAAAAAACTTAGCAAGAAATTATTCGAATATAGTATTAGTGAATTATTCAGAATTGAAAAATAACTTTGAAACAACTATTGAATATATATGTAATAAACTTAAAATTGATATCTCCCAGTCACCAACTAAACCAAATAAAGAAAAATTTATTTACGGCAAAGCAATGGACATTTGCGATAAAGAACGCATATTAATGAAGAATTACATTAAAGAAGAAATTAAAAAATTTCCTAATTTGCCAAAGGATTTATTAAATTTGTTTTAAGATTGCAAACCATATAGTTTTCAGTATTTAGTAATCGGTATAAAACTTTTCTTCAGTAATTTCAGAATTAGATAAACGATTTATACTTTTTTTTATTTCTGCACGTTTATCGTTTTTAAAATAAACAGATCTAGCTAATTCAATAAAAGTATTGTCGAATTCTTTATTTTTCTCTTTTATTCTTATTTGGTCCTCAATATTCCATAATGTTAGGTTTATTTCTTTAAGCTGGGTAAATAAATCATCAGTTATTTCTATTTGATGTTTTTCCATTAATTTTCTCAAAAAAGAAAGTTCTTTCAATACATTTGCCAATTTAGATTTTTGTAATTTATTTTTTTTGATTTCAAGGATAGTAATTTTGTCTACGAGCTCTCCAATTGAGATTGGAGCATTAATAATTTTTTTTTTAATAGAGGAGTTTTTCATATTTAATTATTTAAAAAATTATTTAGTCTTATTGAAACCCTTATCATTACTTCCCGCCAATTATTTCTCTCAACTTGACGAAATATTTCCATGTTTTCATACCAGAAGGTATGACTCCCCTTTAAACCCCATCTCCAATCAGGGATTTTCTGAAGTAATAGCCATGTTTTTTTACCCATGCCAGCAGCTAAGTGAGCAACTGCAGAGTCTGAAGTAATAATTAAATCACAATTTGCAATAATTGATGATGTTTCAACAAAATCCCAGATCTCATTGACCTCTTTTTGAAAATCAACAAATTTATCCTTAAATAAGCAATCTTTTAATTGTTCCTCTCCATAACCTTTTTGCAAGGATAAAAACTTGCATTTACTATTTTCAGCTAGTGTTGAAAATTCGTTAAGATATAAGGATCTTCCTTTATGAATTCCTTGCTCAGTTTCTGGGTTGCCTTGCCAATGAATACCAATTATTTTCTCTTCATATTTAGAAAATAATAATTTCCATTTATTTATTAAATAATCATCAGAATAGATATAAGGAGCTTTTATAAGTTGATTGTTTGGATGAACATTAAGTATTTTGGGAAGTGATAATAATGGAATCCATTTACCTTCTGAAAATTTATTTGCTTTATTTGGCGACAATGGATCTAAGTCTATTTTTGAATTTTTGATTACGCCGTGAAGCTTTTCTTGAGCACAAAAATAAACCTTTTGATCTTCTTTTCTTAATAAAGGTAAAAATCTCATGAACTGGAGAGTATCTCCTAAACCTTGTTCCGAAACAATTAATAACTTATCAGGCCTTTCTGAATTCTTACCACTCCAAATAGGAATATTGGGAGATGCGTGTGGAAGAATTCTTATGTTTGAATGCTCATACCTGTATTCATAATTTTCTAATCCCTCCTTGTAATTTCCTTTGAGTAAAAAGATTTTACTTAAATTTTTTCTAGCGATTGCATTTTTGGGATTAAGTTTAATTGCCTTTAAAAAACTTGAGGTAGCGGCATCAAAATCCTCGATTTCAAATTGAGCATAACCCAAATTATTGTATGACTGGATTAAATTTTTATTGAGCTTAATTGCTTTTAAGTAAGATTGAATAGCTGAATGAAAATCTTCTTTTTTTTGTAGAGTAATTCCAATTTCATTGAACACCAAATCAAGGGAATTAACATTTTTGAGCTTTAATATTTTTTTGAATGTTTTCAAAGCTTTTTCTAAATCACCTTTTTGTTGATAAATTCTTCCTAAATTAAAAAGTGCAGAAAAACTATTTGAATCTATTTTTAAGGCCTTTAAGTAAATTGATACAGCAGCTTCAAGATTACCTGACTTTGAATATGCAATTGCAAGGTTGTTATAGATTTTGTCATTCTGGGGATTTAATTCTATTGCCTTTGAATAATAAATAATTGATGATTTTATATTTCCTTTTTTAAAAAAAGCTACTCCAAGCATATTTAGGGCATTTGAGTCATCAGGCCTTATTCTTATTGTGTTTAAAAATGAATTTACAGCATTATCAAAATCCCCCTTTTTTAAATAAATAATGCCTAGATTAAAATGCCCTTCAGCGTATTTTGGGTTTAGCTTGGTTGAATGGGTTAAGTATTTAAGCATTTCATCAAAATTTCCTTTTTTTTCACTTAAAACTGCCAAGTTTCCATAAACGGAATAATTATTAGTTCCACTTGAGACAATTTCTCTAAGTAAATTTTCTGCTTCTAGATAGTTGCCTTTTCTCAGGGCTTCAAATGCTAGGAATTCTTTTTTACTTTTCTCCTCCATCTAAATATATTTGCGAAATTTACTTATGGATATGATTAAATGATAGTAAAATATAAAATTTATTAAATGATAATTAAATAATAAATTGATAATTCATCCATCTATAAGGAAGGTAAAATTTCTGAAGATTTTCAAATTACTAAAACAATAATCAAATTAAAAGTAAGCAAAGAATCTTGAGGATAAAAATACAAATAATTCTATAAATAATGAAAAGAAAGAGCTATTCTGTAAGCATTACAATCACTATCTGAGGATACTTTTACTTCTTTGCCCGATAGTGTAATTAAGCACCTATTGGGGATCTTCAATGATTGTAGCTTCCCCTCCTGAATTTGAAACAGTAAGCAAAAAAAGCAAGTTGGGACACTCGCTAGTTTGAAGAGGTTTTTAAGAGTAGGGGCGACAGGCTTCGAACCTACGACCTAGTGCTCCAAAATTACTTAGTCAGAAGGCTCTATATCTGCGATTTAGAGCTATTACTCTACTTAATAAGACCTTTTTTCTATTAAAACCTCATAAGACTTTTTAAAAGTTAATGGATTTTTCCCCTAAATTTTCCCTAAAAATGACTTAGTGCTCTATAAGGTTTTAAAAGTTGGTCTATATCATGGCCCCGTGGCTAAGAATAAAACCAGTATTTTAGAAGTTATTTTTAATTTGAAAAAACATTTGCATAATTTCTTACAACTGGTAATTTTAGTGGGCTTCAATAAGTTCAAATGCAAGATCAAAGAATTGAAAAGTTAGTGCCTGTTGCAGTAAACATAACAAAGTTGCTGGTAATAATTTATCTAGGCTTTGTAGAAGTATTTAAAATTGGCAAATTACTTAGTGAGAAGTTAGATGCTGAATTAGATATTTCTCGAAAATGGGCTTCTCAAAATTATTCAATTCTAAAAAAAAGACTAGCAGAACAAAAAATAGCGGGAGCTTCATAATTATTGCTATAAAATAATTGAGGCCAAACCTCGTCAGCAAAATCTACATTTGCTACAAGACATAAATTGATTTTATATAGTTGCGAGTCGATTTAATAACCCTTTTAGTAGTTGGAATTTCTGGAAGGGTTTCTTGTTTTTAACTTCCCAATCAATATCAAAATCTTCTTCTAGTTCTTCTTCCATATAATTTTTCTTTTTATACATTATTTAGTAAATTATTTTTTTAATTTTTTCTAAATTCCATTTATCAAATATTAATTTCATTTCTCTTTCGTAGTATCTTACTTTCTTTGAGAAAGGTAGTTGATGAATAATTATCCCAAAGGGAAATTTAAAAAAAGAAGAAACATAAACAATATAAAAATCAACAAATGAAGGTTTTGGTGGGAGAGGTAAATTTTTTAAATATGCCCAATCAATGCACGGTTTTAGTTGCTTATCACTAGCAGCAATATTTTTTCTACATCTCCAGTAAGAGAATAAATAAATGCCAATAAAAATAGGTAGTGGAAGGAATCGCAACATTAAATCTCAATATTTAATAGCCATCTTTCAATAAGGATAGCAACCATCTAAATTTATCCGCATAAGGTAGGCTTATATTCTAAAAAATTCAAGAAAATTATAAAAATCTATGGAAAAACGATAAGAAACTCCCCTAAAAAAGAAATCATTTTCCCTGATTTCCCCTAAGTCAAATTAAGCAATCGCTAAAAGCCAGTCGGGACTAAAGGATTCGAAACTGCCACCTAGTGCTCCCTAAGCACTCGCTCTCCATTTGAGACAGTAGGTTAAATAAACAAGTGAGGCTTTGGCAAGTTACTTGGGATGTCTAAGAAATTACGAGTCTCAAAAATATATAAAAAGATGTACAAAATTATCTATAGATATAAAACTAATAGCTAAATAATAGCTAAGGTAATGGTTGGTTAAAAAGTCTAATTCCAAGCTCCATAGATAATTCTTCCAATTATTTCTCTAATTGCATTAGAACTTTTATATAAATAAGTGGAACTAGGTACCCATTTTAATGGATTACGTAATGAAGAAAAAAAGCTTTTATTACCAACTTTAAAATCTACAGGATATGGTTGAACACTTATCCCTTCATTCTCAAAAACTTTTTTTGCTCTTTTCATATGAAAGGCGCTTGTCACTAGGATTATTTTCTTTCGAGTCAAAGGGAATTCATCATCAAGTAATTTTTTAATTGCTTTAGCCTCCTGAAAAGTATTATTAACAGGATATGTGGTAAATAAGTCATTTTTTGGAAGACCCATTGAAATAGCTTCCTTAATATAGATTTCTCCTTCTGGAGGTAAAACTGAATTCAGAGGATTTATTCCTCCTGTAAATATCAACCGATTTGATTTATTCGCTTTATATAAATCTATCCCAGCAAGAAACCTATCTGGATCGTACCATTCAATTATTTTTGTATTCCCTGGCGGCAAATGCCTTCCAGAACTTAAGACAACTATCCCGTCCGAAGGAGTAACTATAGAATAATCTAATCTTTTCCATGGATATTCTAAGAATCCCCACAAAATATCTGCAAATAATCCATTGCTAAAAACAAGTAAGAAAATTAATGCTGAATAAATAAATTTTGCTTTTTTTCTAAAAATGAAAACTAATAATAGTGATATTACAATCCCTAATGGAGAGAAAATTAAAGGTAATAATTTGCTGAGTAAGTACGTATCTAAAAGTCTGCGCTAAATATATCTTAATGAAATAGATTTAAAATATTCAAGAATATTTCTATTTCAAAAGACCTAAGTTACACCAGGCTATAAAATAATATTTTTAATGAATGTTCAATTTTAAATTAATTGAAATCCACAACTACCGCAAAATTTATCATTTTGTTTGATCGGACCATTACATTTAGGACAAGTTTTGATATTCATTTCTCCTTTTATTAATGAACGATCTCTATTTATGATTTTTGTATATTCTCCTGATTCGATCCAGTTCATAAGCTCTGATGCTCTAAATACAAGCCAAGGATGTGACATGTCTTTTGTAATGTAAAGTCTTACAGCTTTATTAAGTTTCTCAATTTCAAAAGATTCAAAATCCCGCGCTTGTTTCTTAAATGTTTCTTTGAATTTCTCAATATCCAAATAACTTATTCTGCTGCAATCATTTGATGGGAAACCACTTAATTTTAAAATTCCATTAATTGTAGAATGTAAGTCTTTATAAACTAAAAGACTTGCTCTATCTGAAGTTAACTCAGACATCCTTGACCAATAAGATATTGCTATTTCAACACCTGCAGCTGGAAAGTTTGCTAAGCCCAAGGTTATTAAATTTAATTGCTGCAAATAATCTTGAAATTTTTTTGCGATTGATCTGTAAAGGACGTGACCACTTTTAATATGACCTAATTCATGTCCAAGAATAAAACTCATTTCATCGTCATTTAGACGTTCAATGCAGTGATAACTTAAGCAACATATGGCCTATTAACTCCAATTAATAGCTTCTTGTTGTGCTTGTTTTTTTATCTCCTGAGCATCTAAAACAGGTAAAGAGTTTTGGTTTAGTGATGAGAGGAAAGTTCTTTTGTTGAATAGTTTGAAAACTGGTGCAAGTAGTAAGCGTTTCAAAATTAACCAGAAATCCAGCGGTTTATTATTGTCCCTTTATAAATATGACCGGATGCTTCAACTATTGGCTTAGTTTCTGGATTAACAAAGATGTCGTAACAAGTATTTACTGGCCCTTGAAACATAACGGTTGCTCTTTTAGGGTCTTCTAATGATTTGCCAATATAAAAGGTTTTTACTCCCATCTCTTTAAACATGGCCTGTTGTTCTGGAGCATTCATATGAGCCTCGTATTCCTTAAAAGTATTGCTTAATTTGAAATCTAAAACAGTTGTTTCAATTGACATAAAAAAAGTAGATAATTGCCCCTCATTTTAGATCGACTGTAAATCAATTAGTAATTAATTAATTTTCTTTTTCCATCTCTAATTTCTACTTTATTTATTCTTAACCCAACAAAAGCAGCCCAAATAACTGCAAAGAGAACTGGTAAAAAAATGATCGCAAGTTTCATCATTGGCTTAATCCTAATTATTTGCTCAAAAGAATAACCTTTAAATAAATAGGAAAAAATAGGTACTTTATCTAATTAAGCAGCATCATATTCTTCATCTTCAAGCTCTCTCATAAATCTTTTATCTAATAAGTAAGCGTCTAAAAGCTCTGCTGCCATCAGTATCTCAGGAGCATTTTTAGATACTTCTTGTGGATCTTTGTCTAATAAGTAATTGTCTAAAAGCTCTAGATTGTTATTTTCTTTAATTTCTTTATCGCTGTCTAATAGCTCTCTTATATAGGTATATACAAGCTTTTTATCGTACCCACTTTCTCTAATTTCTTTCATCATTTCGATTGGAATTTTCATAATCGTCAACCCCTATGTGATAGTCTTTTTGAGGAAAATAAGTCTAAATAAGCCAGTAATTGAGCTATTTAGAGCAAATTAGAGCCTATATACGCATACTTACGAAAAAATAAGGAAAAAGCAAGAAAATTACCATTAAGCAGAATTGAAGTTATCTATTATTTGTCCATTTAGCTTATGGATAGATTTATACAATAAAAAAGCTAGTCTGGGTAACTCGCTAGTATGACTTGGTTTGATTGGGTCGGGACGACAGGATTCGAACCTGCGACCTAGTGCTCCCAAAGCACTCGATCTATGAAATGAGATTTATCAATATTTTCGTGCTACAGCAAGGGTTTAGTTAATTGGTGCAAATGGGTTTGAGTCTCAATGTTGTAAAAAGTACATACTCCTACATACTAAATACATAAGCTAAGTGCCCCCTTTTGTGCCCCCCTTAGCGACCTAGTGCCTTAAGTTATATAGGACGAGAAATGATGTTTTTCAATCTCGAACATATACTTAAATTTAAGAACAAAAATGATGAAATCTTTGATCATCAACGTCAGCCATTAAATCATATCCTTTTAATTTTTTTGTAATCCTTTTATATTCAAAATCATTTACAAAATTAGCTAAATATTTTTCTAAAAAATTTATATTGATTTTTAGGTTCATTAATATCCTTTATTTATTAATAGCTAATAATTCACGCTTTAACTTTTTTAATGAACATACTCATAACAGATAGAAAGCTAAAAGCTCGCTTAGATCCCTAAAAGCAAGCTCTGATGACGATTAAATTTTAAATATTTATGCTGGCAATTTACAATCAAGCTCTATTATTCCTTCATCCATAAGGCGACCAATTTTTAAAACTATTGCCATATCTAACCTTGAAAATTCTGATTGATGATCTGCAATCCAATCCAATTCGGATAAAGTTATTGATCCAGTTGCATTAACTAGCAGAAAAAGAATACCTAAATTCATTTTTTTAATTAGTTGCTTTTTTTCCTTTAGCTATCATTACCACTGGCACTAATAGATATGTAAAGAAGGAGATTAAGAAAATGTCTACGTTCATTTTAAAAAATACCTGGTATGATCCAGCCAAAAAGACCGTAGTTTACAACCAATGCGAATAAACCCATCATTGCCATTCTTCCATTGGTTCTCTCAGCATTTTGCCAATAAGTTGTTTTTGAATTTTCCATTTTTTAATTGTTCGTTAATAAAAGTGATTAAATTTTTATAATGCGTAGGCAATACTTGGTGATATCGCAGTAGTTATTATTGCAATGCCAAATAGTGATATGGCAATTAGATATGTTTTCATAAGAGTCCTACTTTTCCTGCTGTAATACCCACAGTGAGAAAGAAACCAAACTCTAAAAGGTCTTTAGCACTTGAAGGGACTGAATTAAATAAAGATGAGATGAAAATCATTTTGATATATATCCTCTAAGCACCTTGAGGAACGAAGTTATAGACAGGTGAGATTAATCCACCGCCATCATCATCGTCATCATCATCATTCCATGGCAAATCACTCAACATTAATGCACTAACCATAAATACTGTTATGACTGGCATAAAAGGAAAAAGTATAGTGTTAATCCAAGTGTTAATTCCTGCCTCAAGCATTACACAAAGCCAGGAATAATTTGACCTGTTGTTAGATAAGCACCAACAAGAGCAATAAAGCCCATCATTGCAAATCTGCCGTTAAGCTTTTCAGCTATAACCTTTTCCTTCTCAACTGTTTTTGTGTTTGTCATTAGAACCAACCAGGAATAATTTGGCCAGTTGTTACGTATGCGCCAACAGCTGCAACAAAACCGAGCATTGCTGCCCAACCGTTAAATCTTTCTGCTTCAGGGGTCATTTTTGTAAAGAGTAATTTATGTAAACTAATGTAACACTAATATTAATTAATGTAAAGAAATTGGTCACGTATACTTATATTTGCAATAAACCTATACGTTACTGTTACATAAATGTATTTTAGTGCGTATCTACACAGAAATATTTTAAAAGGTTTAGGTCAAGTGGTTTTGTAAGACTCCAATTGACAGTCGATCTAACATAGATGTATAAACCCCCTTTTTATGGATAGAAGATTTATTGTTGAAAAGATATTAACTCTAATTATTTCTTTGATTGGTTAAGTGACTCATATGTATGGAATAGCTATTACTTATGGTGTTGTTAGTTTGTTATTACTAGGTGGCTTTGCGTATTTAACCTTCAAGATGACTTCTAATAAATGATGAAACTCTTATTTTCTAGGCTAGTTATGATTTATTTAAGATTATTTTTAAATTCAGGCGTAAATTCAGTAAGTTTTGAGATCTCTAATTCAAGATCTTCTTCGGAATTAAAGCCTAGTTCTTCGTAGGTTTCTAGACCTAATGAAGTTTCTCTTTTGAAAATTATTTTCATAACCCATAAATCACTAACTTAATAATAGTTTTTAAAAATTTAATTAAGTTACTAAGTTGTTGATCCAAGACCTTTGTCTAATTTAATAATTGACAATCGATTTACAATATAAGAATGAGCCCTTTGTTTTATTTATGGAGGAAAAAGGATTTAATGTAACTCAGGGAATGGCTTTGATACTTTTGAAGCCATTAAACTTGCCTGCTAATTACGTTCTAAATCTAATAATTTTCATAACTAACCCAAGAAATAATATTGGTTATTAATTATGCCTCTCGAATTAAAAAAAAATTAAATGAAAGTTCTCGAAAATATTGCATCCGATTTAGAACAAAGAATTACTGATGCTTCCATATGTAATTCTTCTAGGCCAACTATCTTGTTCTGTGGCTGCGATCCTCGACTTAAAAAGGATTTGCATAAACGTGCAAAGCGTATTGGCTTTACTCCTTCGTACTCAATAAAACATCCATCTATTAAAGTTGAATTGCAGAATTTTGGGAATAGAAAAATAGAAACAGATAGGTTTAAGACAATAACTATGGACTACGAAAACTTTGAATTTATTTGCAGGTATTTAGAGAGTTAAGCATCTTTATAGGGGATATATATTTGTTCCTATGTTAATGTTGTTATATCTCAGGTAGAGATAAGACTAAGCAATATTGACCAAGCTAAAGAAATTTTTGAAAAAGAATCCCATCTGCAAGAGTCAAATACTTTCTGATAAACAAATTGTATTGATCTATTTAATAGATCAAATGCAAAAAATGACCATCACTTATTAAGCCTGTGTCTATGACAATAAACAAACAAACAAATGAAAAAACTAAACAAAAAATATGCGGACTTAATGCGCCAAGCGCAACAAGCGACAGGAAGAAAAGAAGCAGTTGGATTAATCCATAAAGCAGCAAAGTTAAAAAATAAATTTGATCAATACGAAATGATGTAGTCTATTTGAAATACATAGATAAATAAATGAATAAGAGAGGAGCTAAAGGTTACTGGATATCGACTGCAAAAATAATTAATCAAGATCTATTTGATGAATATGTAGATAAAGTTGGACCATGGCTGAAAGAGGTTGGAGGCCAAGTTTTCGCAAAAGATACAGAGCCCCAAGGAAAAGAGAGGACAGAAAATGCTAATTTAGCAGTTATTTGTGAATTCCCTTCCATGAAAGATGCAGTTGATGCTTATGCATCTGAAGAATATAGAGAACTTTCAAAGCTAAGAAAAGAGGCTACTGAAAATTCTACTTTTACAATTATGGAAGGTTTAGATGAGGCTGAAAAGCTGAGAAGAGCAATGGGTATGTGATAAATATTTCAGTTTTTCTTGTTCTTACTTAGCTAATAAGGCGTTAGGATAAAAATAATGGAAGCATTTGATTGGAGATAACTTCACTAGTCCTAAGCAACTATTTGACCTTCATAAAAAATTAATGAAATGACTATTTTTATTGGAAATTTATCTTGGGAAACTGAGGTTGCAGATCTTGAACAACTTTTTAGTAATTATGGAGTAGTAAAGAAATGTTATTTACCTTTAGATAGAGAAACAGGAAGAAAAAGAGGTTTTGCTTTTGTGGATTTGAGTGACCATAATTCTGAAAAAAAAGCTATTGATGATCTTCAAGATGTTGAATGGATGGGAAGAGAGATAAGGGTCAATGAGGCTGAGAAAAGAGACAGACCCAACAATAAAAAATACAATAAATTTAATAGAAATAATTAGTTATTACTTTGCGATTCTGAAGATTATTACTACAAATCAACATAAAATTAAAGCTCGCTTATTCGCAACTTATATCCAAAATTCATCAGTTGATTATAAGTCGATTTTATTTGTAAAGAGTTAAGAGAAAGACGTTTCTCCTTATTCTTTTGTAAATAAAAAAAACCTTTGTTATCTATATTTTTCTCAATAGAGATAAATTCTTTTCCTTTCTCTAGAATCCAAGGTTCTAATTGGAAATTATCATCTCCTAGTTGATAATCCCATGGATAAATATCATTTGTTTGATTCTTTAGAGACATATTGAATACCTTACCTTTAGTAAAAGTATCCTAATACTTTGTGATGGATTTTTTGTTTATCTAGAGAGACTGTTATATGTATATGTTGCTTTTTGAATCCTTCACATATTTGTTTTTAAAGGCAAAAAAAAAGACCCTTGCGAGCCTGGATGATGGGGATTTCTATCATGACAAATTAAAAAGGAACAAACAACCCCATCGATAGGTAATTTTTATTACTTACAAACACCATATATAGTGCTAGGATTTTTTAAAGAGCTGGGTGATGGGGATTATCAAGCTTTTTTATTTAGGGCGAATCTAACGCCCTTTTTTTGTTTATGAAATTTACTTCTAAAACCTTAAGCTTGTTACTTAATAAGGCTTTTTGTATTTTGGTATTCGTTATTTAGTTACTGCTGTTGTTGGTGCTTTCGACGTTTCATGATTTTGTATTCCTCATGCAGAGATCCTAAGTGCCAAGCATCTCTGAATCCTTTTGCCCCTTGCGTTAGAAGTCTTACATCTGAGGTTGAATGTGGCTTCATATCCAAGAACTCTTTCTGCCAAGAAGTGTCATCCAATTTAGTAATCAAATTTTCTCCCATTCTTTTTTCTATCATCCCAAAGCTCACCTCTTCTGTCCAGATAAGAGAAAGTTAAATCTTTTATTATCTTTCCAATTTCTTCGTAATACTTTGCTATTCGTTCCATAATTATTTTCTTTAGTATTCTTAACTAGAGCGTGAATTTTTTATGGGATATTTTCAGGAGCTTTGGAATAATCAACCAAATGAAATTATCGGTGTAGGTATGTCAATATTCATATTGTTGGGAATTTACATAGCATTACTCAACACATATAAGTAGTAATGGAAAAATTTACTCTTATTAATAAGGATAGATCGAGGATAAAAGTATTTGAACCATTTGAGGATGTATCTAAACCTTCTCCTAGTATTGATGCAATGATGATTTCCTATGGTTGTGTTTATAAGAGAAGTAGTAAGCCAGTTATGAAGGGAAACAGAGTTGAAACTATCGAAGCAGCTAGGAAGGAATATAAACAACTACTGGATGAGGGATGGAAGAAAACAAGTATCTTCAGGAGTTATTTCAAGTTGTAAGTAGGCACATTTTAGATCAAAGTACTTCAAACGAGTGCCCCCTTGAGTGCCCCTTTCTCAATTTGAGACATAGACATAAAAAAAGAGAGTTTGGGAGACTCTCTAGTATAACTTGGTTTTTAAGAGTCGGGGCGACAGGATTCGAACCTGCGACCTAGTGCTCCCAAAGCACTATGACTCTTCTAGTGAGACAAAGGGATCTAAGCTATAACTGAAGTCATACTCTGCATAAGACTGCACGAGACTGCACACTTTTGCCTTACTCAGTTGAAAATCCACGGAAATCCGTGGACAATAGGTAGAGCAATAGGGTTGGATGGTGACAAAAAAAAACAGTTGGGTAAGAGATTTTAGAAAGGCAATAAAAACTACTGTTGGGTCTGGTTGGACAGTTGAAAATGACAGAGGAAATATGCTCTTAAATGTGATGAGTAAGATTAATGGAAGAACTTTTGCGAAACTTACTTATATATGGGAATAGTAAAATCATTTTTACCAGAAAATTATTTAATTAAGTATTATGCGTTTCAGTTAATTATTAGGTCACTAGTTTCTTTTAAATTTGTATATTTACGGAAAATAAAAAAATTAAAGATTATTAAAACTGCTAAAAAAACATGGAATTGTCTTCCATATGGTATTCCCATACCATTTATAGCTACCCATGTATTAGTATAAAATGCCCAAACATTTATCATCAATAGAGGAACAAAAATGCGAATTTTCTTAAATTTTGAACGAATATTTACAAGAATACTGAATGCACTAAAAATGCCGATTATTAGTCCTATTGAAGTATATCCATGCAATATCCTCATTGAAGCATCAGAGTGTTGATGAGAAAAAAATGCTGCCAAAATATTTAATGGTACTAAAGAACCTGGTTGAGGACCAAAAAAATTTCTTTCTCTACCAAATAACCAATTAATGGTATTTGTATAATTTCCCATTTAAATAAAAAGCTTTTTGATCTTATTTTAGATCTATTGTCAATGAATATGATAGATACTTTTGAACGTTAAGAATGCAGTCCTAACTCTTTTTTTATGCGAGAAGAAAGCAGCTTATTTTAAAAGTTTAAATACTAAATCAATTTTAATCCTCTACTTCAAAAGTAAACGTTTCTTATCTAAATCATATACCTTTCAATTTTCT
>QCMA01000018.1 GCA_003214115.1 Prochlorococcus sp. AG-418-I21 | reverse complement strand
GCCGAGATAATTAATCATATTCAAGAACTTTTTAGTGAACATGGAGCAGATATTTGGTGGGATTGGGATGTTAAGCATCTTTTGCCAGAAAATTATGCAAAAGAATCGGATCTATGGAAAAAAGGGACAGATACAATGGATGTTTGGTTCGACTCAGGATCTAGCTGGGCTGCAGTATGTGAACGAAGAAGTGAATTAAAGTATCCAGCCGATCTTTATTTAGAGGGCTCAGATCAACATCGAGGATGGTTCCAGTCTTCTTTGCTAACATCTGTTGCAGTCAATAATAAACCTCCATATAAGAAAGTTTTAACTCATGGTTTTGCACTTGATGAAAACGGAAGAAAAATGAGCAAATCTTTAGGCAATGTTATTGATCCAAATATAATTATTAATGGAGGTAATAATAAAAAAACAGAACCTGCTTATGGCGCCGATGTTTTAAGGCTATGGGTAAGCTCTGTAGATTATTCAGTAGATGTTCCAATTGGTTCAAATATACTCAAGCAACTTTCAGACGTTTACAGAAAAGTTCGTAATACTGCAAGATATCTTCTAGGTAATATTCATGATTACGATCCTAAAATGGATAGTTTTGAAATTGATCAATTACCTCTCTTAGATCAATGGATGTTAGGTAGATTAGTTGAGGTTACTGATCAAATATCAAGTGCTTATGAAAATTATGAATTTTCAAAATTTTTCCAAATCTTACAAAGTTTTTGTGTTGTAGATCTATCAAATTTTTATTTGGATATTGCAAAGGATAGGTTATATGTAAGTTCTAAATCACAATTTAGGAGAAGATCATGTCAGTTTGTTATGTCAAAAGTTGTTGAAAATTTAGCTGTACTTATTTCGCCAGTGCTTTGTCATATGGCTGAAGATATTTGGCAAAATATTCCATATTCAACTGAAGAAAAATCAGTATTTCAAAGAGGATGGCCAATATTTTCGCAGTCATGGAAAAATCAAATTCTTAATGAGCACGTTGCAAATTTAAGAAATTTGAGAGTTGAAATTAACAAGGCTATAGAAGGATGTCGGAACAAACAAATAATTGGAGCAGCTTTAGAAACTGAAGTTAATTATTTACCTGAAGATAAAGTAGTAAAAGATTCACTGACTTGGCTAAAAAAATTTGGCAATCAAGATGTGGATTTATTTAGGGACTGGCTTATAGTGTCAAACTTTCAAGTAGTATCCGATTTGGAGGAGGATTCCCTGATTATAGATAATAATTTACTTGGGAAAATTCAAATAATAAAAGCTCATGGTCAAAAATGTGATAGATGTTGGCATTATCAAAAAGAAACTTTTGATGGAATTCAAAATACAAAATTATGCAAAAGATGTTCAAATATTATTAATCTTGAGTTTAATTAAATCCAGTTTTTTTGATTCAAAAAGAATACTGAGTTTTGATTTTCTCTTATAAAATTATCTTCGGTTTCTGTTAAAGGTGCTTTATAAAGTTTAAAGTTTGTAAGTATAAAAAAAATGCTATAAATTTCTTTTCTAAATCTATCTCAATTGGATGAGTGGTAGAGCTACTGAAACCTCTGAAAATAAGTATTTCTAATTGTTCTTTGTTATTTTCTTTTAGAATGAGACCCTCTAGTTTAAGTATCCTATTAGGTATCTCGGAACTTATTTTTTCGAGATTATTTATTAAATCAATTTCTGCCATTTTCGGAGAAGCAAGAGTTTCTTCCATTTTTAGGTAATTTGATTATTGACCATTGGATAAGGCCTAAAAGATAGATCAATAATGAAAATAATCCTAAAAATTTTGCTATCGGTTGAGTAAAGTTAGCTCCGAAGAAAAAATTAAATAAATTTTTTATATAAATATATAAATTTGAAGAAGGCTGAAGCCAAATAGCACATGCATCCGAGTTAATAAAAGAAATGCAGTTAAAGTTTTGTAAACTCTGAATTAGGAAATTGAGAGATATAAAAGTTACCGACCATCTCCATATTTTTGTAGTTGTGGTAAGGGAGTAAGAAAAATCATATTCTCCTAATTCATCATTAATATCGTTCCAAAACCAAACTGATAATGTCATTAATAATGTTGCAATATTTGTTATTACAAGAGCATAATTATACCTACCTATTAAAAGTAGAAGACTTATAAAAAATAAAAGAGATATTTTCCAATAAATTGATAGAAGCTTACAAACTGCTTTATTTCTTTTTTTAATTGACCAAAAGGATAAAGTAATAGGAATACCAATAAGGAAAATTATTGAAAGTTGAAAGGATAGCCATATAGAAAGTTGATTAAAAAGGTTCAAAACTTTTTCTTTTTAAATACATAATAATTAAACATCAAACTGTTTCTTTTGCACTTACTATTGTCATAGTTATGAATATTATGCATCCTTATATTATTGCCTAGAGATATATTAATAACTATATGAGACAGCACGTTAATCCGCTTAGTAGTAATTTCAATCAAATTGAGAGAATACCTTCTTTAAGTGAAATGTTTGTTGATCCTAAATTGAATCTTCATTTGGATATAGGTTGTGCTGCTGGTAAGTTTCTATTTGATTTAGCTTTAGTTAATACCAGTTGGAATTATTTGGGAATTGAAATTCGTGAGAAATTAGTCAAAAATGCGAAATTAAAAGTGGTCGAAAAAGAAATTAAAAATCTATATTTTGTATTTGGTAACGCTAATAATATTTTGAACGATGACCAAAGTGAATTTATAATTAAAAATCTAAAAAGTATTTCTTTTAACTTTCCTGATCCATGGTTTAAAAAGAGACATTATAAAAGGCGTGTAATTCAGCCAGAATTTATTAATATTCTCTCTAATTCATTGCAAAAAGGGACACTAATTTTTATAAAAACAGATGTAAAGGATTTATTTGATTATATGGATTTCATCATATCAAGTAATTTTTATTTTAAAACAATAGATCAAAAAGATTTTAATTATTCCGAAAGTTTTAATCCAAATAAAGTTAAAACTAATCGGGAAAAGTATGTGACTGTTAACCAACTTGATATTTTTGAAAGGATTTATATAAAAATTTGAGTTTTCGTTAATTGATTATTTTATTAATTTCAGAAAAGAGTTTGTCTGTTATTTTGCTTGATAAAGATTTTACTTTCTTATGATTTTTGGCCTCAACTAGAACTCTAATTACGGGTTCTGTGCCGCTAGGCCTTATATAAACTCTACAATTATTCGAATAAATTGCCTGAAAATTTTCTATAGTTTTATCAATTAAGATTTTGGTTTTTGGGTTTAATTTATTAATATTAAAATCTAAATTGATATTTGTTAGTTTTTGAGGAAAAGGTACAAAACTACTTTTAAGCCAATCATTTAAATTAATTTTTTTCTTTTTACAATATTTAGAAATTTGAAGTGCAGTCAATATCCCATCTCCAGAGAAGTTATTAATTTTTGAAAGTATGTGGCCTGATTGTTCACCTCCTAAAACAGCTCTTTTTTCCTTAATTGCGTCATGCACATATTTATCTCCTACATCCGTTCTATATAAGATTCCTCCAAGTTTATTCCATGCATTTTCAAAACCTAAGTTTGCCATTTGCGTTGAAATAATTAAATTATTTGTGAGAATTTTTTGTTCCATAAGTTCTCTACCCCAAAGAAAAAGAATGTGATCTCCATCTAATACATTGCCTTTTGAATCTATGCCAATTACTCTATCCGCATCCCCATCAAAGCTAAAACCCATATCTGCAGGACTCTCTCTTAATGCTTTTTTTAATGGTTCAAGATTAGTAGAACCACAATTCATATTAATTTTTAATCCATTTTTAGAGTTATTGATAACTCTTACATCAGCACCAAGAGACTGAAAAATTTTTTTTGCGCAGGTTGTCGCTGATCCATAACATGTGTCTAAAATTATTTTCAACCCGCTTAAATTTTCTCCACCCATTGTTTGGATTAGGCTTTTAATATAAATATCCATAAGATCTTTATTTGTATCTAAGGGAATCACTTTTGTAGGAACTGATATATTTTGATTAGTATCTTCAATTAATTTTTGAATTTTATTTTCAAAATATTTGGTTATTTTTTGACCATTATTATCAAAAATTTTTATCCCATTATATTCTGGTGGATTATGGCTTGCAGATATCATGATCCCACTACTTAGGTTCTCTTTTTTTATTAAAAAAGGGATAGCTGGGGTAGGACAGATTCCAATATTTATAAATTTTTTGCCACTTTCATTTATGCCTTGTGTTATTGCCTGAAGCAGAATGTCTCCGCTAATTCTTGTATCTCTTCCAATTAATATTGGACTTTTTTTATTTAAAGTCGAACCTAGAGCATATCCTACTTTATATGCTAGAGAATAAGTTATCTCTTTATTAAATCTTCCTCTTATTCCATCAGTTCCAAAGATTGATTGCATAATTAGATTTCAGGAATCAAAGAAAATTTGGTAATTATTCAGTTCGTATTTTATCAGTTAATTAAAAGCTTATAGATTTTAATTCTCTTTATTTGTTTAACTTATTTAAAATGATTCTAGATATTGAAATTTTAGTAGTGCAATCTGATACTCGCGAGCAAATTTTAAAGACAAATTTTAAACCCATTATTGTTCTAATTATATCAATTTTTATCATTACACTAGTTTTGTTTAGAAATTTCTTTTTTAATTCAACTTATCTTCTAAAGAGTCTTGGAGAATTATCTGTTGATCCTGAAATAGCTTTTAAAAATAATAAGCCTACATTTCTGGAGTTTTATGCGGAGTGGTGTGAAGTTTGTAAAGAGATGGCTCCACAAGTTTCTGCTATTAAAGATAACTATGAAAAAGATATCAATTTTGTTTTTTTAAATGTTGATAATCAAAAATGGGGTAATTACATCCAGAAGTTTGCTGTCAACGGGATTCCTCAAGTTAATCTTTTTGATAAAAATGCTAATCTATTATCTACTTTTATTGGTAAACAAGATGAATTAAAAATAAGAGAATCTATTAATAATTTAAAAAAAGAAGAGGAACCTTATGAGAAAATTGTTAATGCTCAATTTTCAACAATTCAAGAAAATAAGAATAATGAGGTTAATCCCCGTAGTCATGGATAATTTTTACCATTCTAAAGACTCTGATACAATTGGAAAACATTGTTTAAAAATAGCTTTGCAATTTTGAGCTATAGACTTGTGTTCTTTTTGGGTACCGTGAGCTGATCGTAAATTAATGTAATGGATCCATGATCTGCATGATCCCGTCATATAGATCCTTGTTGGAGTTGCTAATGGCAGGACAAATCTAGCACATTCTTTAGCTACGCCTTCAGCAAGTAAATCTTCATATAATTCTGAAGCAGCCTGGAAATGTAAACCAATTTTTTCATTGAATCTTTTTTTTAACTCATCAGGGAGGTCAGGGATTGAATTTTGCCTATTTTTAAAATCTTGACGCCTTAACTCTGGTAAGGGAATATTACCTAATTGAGAACTATCTGCATATCTCTGTGAAAATTCCTGGAAAGTAAATGATCTATGTCTTAAAATTTGAGCAGCGATTCCTCTGTTAGTTTCTATTTGTAAGGTCATAAATGACTGTTCAAAAACACTCCAATGTTCATTTTTAATGCAATAACTCAATAATTTCGAATAGTCCTCATTTTCCTGATTTTTTGGGTTACTAACTCTTGCAATGTAAGCCATTGTTTTTTCTGCATCAGGAGTTAGCGAAATTAGCTCAACTTTGCTCATTTTAGATCTTTGCTAGAGTCACTTTTTCTGGTTGATTTTGATATTTACCTCTTCTATCTTCATAGGTTGTAGAGCATGGATCTCCTTCAAAAAAAAGTAGTTGACAAATACCCTCTTCAGCATAAATTCTGCAATCTGCGCCTGAACTATTACTAAACTCTAAAGTTAGATGACCTTCCCATCCTGCCTCTGCCGGCGTTGTATTAACAATAATTCCAAGTCGCGCGTAAGTACTTTTGCCAATACAGATTACAGTTATATTTTCTGGTACTTTCATCTTTTCTAAAGCCACTCCTAAACCATAAGAGTGAGCAGGCAGAATAAAAAAATCTCCATCATTATCATGGTGAAGAACAGTTTTTTCTAAATTATTAGGATTAAACTTTTTGGGATTCATTACAGTACCAGGGATATGTCTGAAAATTAGGAATTCTTTTGATGAAAGTCTTAAATCATAGCCATAGGAGGAACATCCGTAACTCAAAACTGGTTTTTGTTTATTGTCAGGCTCAAGATGCCTCACTAAATTTGATTGAAAGGGCTTTATCATTCCCTCCGAGGCTTTTTGATTTATCCAGAGATCGTTTTTTAGCATTGTTTTATGAGCGAAGTTCGGTAATTTGGTTAGCCATTAATAATAGATCTTTAGGAATATCTGTACCAGTAAGGATTACATCTCCTGATATAAATCGGCTTTCAAGTGTTGAAATCAAATCATCTTTATCGATAATTTTCATGTCAATAGCTAAAAAAATTTCATCAAGTATGATTTGATCATTCTCGCCAGATTGCAGTTCTTTTTTACAAAAATTCCATAATTCTAGAGTAGATTCATAGATGGATTTTTTCAAATTATTATTATTTTCTAGTGATTCAGATTTATATTGATCGAAGGAATGTGATGATCTTATCCAAGTTAAATTCCCGCATAGCTTTATTGGATTAGTAACTCCTTGTTTGACCCCGCCCTTCATGAATTGAATTAAAAGAACTTTTCTGCCAAGAGCAGCATTTCTTAGAGAGTCTCTAATGATAGATGAGTAGCTCCCTCGATATGAAGATTGATAGATTTGAATCTGACCGTTTTGTGTAAATCTTTTTAAATTAGTTTTGTTAGCAGTATTTTTTCTTACAACTTCAAGATTACTTTTGGAAAAACTATGGGATGAACTAATTACCATTATTTTAGATTTCTTTCTACATGCAGTATAATTTGAATATATTGACACTGCATATAGTGTAATTTTACTTAAAAAAAGGTTAAAGCAAGATGAAATTGACCGAAAGAAGCTATTTGAGATGCTAATAAAAATTTAAAATTGTTACTGTTGATACAAGATATTTTAGGGTGCCTCCTTAAATTTTCTAATAGTAAAGATATTTATGATACCTGCTTCAAGAGGATTCAGCAGCTTTAGTTCTCAAAAGTCCGGACAAAGTAAAATTAACTCTGTTGGAGAACGTTTCCCAATAAATAGAACTTTAATGGAAGTAATTAAAGGTCTAGATGGTGCAAGCACAGAAATGGTTGAGAGATCTAAAACAATATTTTTCCCTGGGGACCCTGCTGAAAGGGTTTATCTTATAAGAAGAGGGGCAGTAAGGTTGTCAAGAGTTTATGAATCAGGTGAAGAGATAACAGTTGCCCTCTTAAGAGAAAATAGTCTCTTTGGTGTTTTATCTCTTTTAACAGGCCATAGATCTGATCGTTTTTACCATGCCATTGCATTCACAAGAGTTGAAATGATAACAGCTCCTGCAAATTCCGTTTTAAGAGCTATAGAAGAAGATGCATCTGTAGGACTATTACTGTTACAGGGTCTTTCAAGTAGGATTCTGCAAACTGAAACCATGATTGAAACTCTTACGCATAGAGATATGTCTTCTCGTTTAGTGAGCTTTTTAATGGTTCTTTGCAGAGACTTTGGAGTTGCAAGTGAAAAAGGTATTACAATAGATCTAAGGCTCTCACATCAGGCAATTGCTGAAGCTATTGGTTCAACAAGAGTGACGATTACAAGATTATTGGGAGACTTAAAGGACTCAGGACTTCTTAATATTGAAAGAAAAAAGATCACAGTATTTGACCCAATTGCGCTTGCAAAAAGATTTAATTGATTCATAATTCATCATTAATTATGATGTATTAAGTGTTTAAAAAAGTGTGGCTTGGATTTTAATTGTTTTTTTAATCTTACTGGGGGGACTAATTGCACCATTTGGTGATCTTCTTGGTACGAAGATAGGAAAAGCAAGATTTAGTATCTTGAAATTAAGACCAAAAAAAACAGCAACAATAATAACCATAATAACTGGAGGGTTTATTAGTTCAATATCAATAGGACTATTGATTTTGTTTAGTGAAGAATTCAGACAAAGGCTTTTTGTTGACATACCTTTTTTGCAAAAAACTTTAGATGAAAGTAAAAAGGCCCTAGTACCATTAAAGAAAGAACGAAAAGAACTTGAAGGTAAAATTATTCAAAAAGAAAAGGAATTAAATCAATTAAAAAATAATATTAAAGAATTTAGGAGAGGAAATATTGTTATTAAAAGAGGGCAAACTTTGTTTATTGCTGAGATTAATTCCAGTTCAAATATAAAACTAGAACTAACAAAAATCTATAATGAAGCAGATAAATTTGTTAGAAAAATTGTTTTTCCCATTAATAAAGAAGCAAAAAATATTCTTTTATGGAGACCTAGTGATATTACAAAAATTGAGACAATAGCGGCTAGAGGTGGTAATTGGATTTTATTAATTAAATCAGCAACTAATGTCTTAAAAGGGGATAATTATGTTTTTGTATCTCCTGATTTATTAAAGAATAAATTTATAGTCAAAAAAGGGGATGTTATTACCAGTTCAATTTTGGAAGAAAGTGACCTAAATCTTAAATCGATAAATTTAAACATTCAAACATTACTAAGAGAAACAAGAGATCAAATTAAGTCAAAAGGATCACAAGTAAGTGAAATTAATACAAAAAGAAATTTTGTAAAAAAAATTAGAGACTTTCTTAAAGAAAATCAAAATGTCAAATTTAAGTTAGAAGTAGTATCTTTAAGAGATAGTAAAACTATAGAGCCTATTGTTGTTGAAATTAATATTTTAAAGATTCCATCTTAAATGCCTAAAGTAATAACCATTGATCCTGGAAAAAATAAATGCGGCCTTGTCTTAGCTGAAATAAGTGAAAAAAAAGTTTACAAAGCAATCGTACTTAAAAGTAAATTACTTGAGGATTACGTTAGAAATTTAATTTCTGTGCAAGTAATAACACAAATAATTATTGGTAATGGGACTACAAGTGGAGAGATTAGGGAAAAACTAGATTTTTTTAAAAAAGAAATAATCACTTTTGAAGAAAAAAATACTACCTTTAGGGCCAAAGAAAGATATTTCGAACTTTTCCCAATTAGTGGTATAAAGTTTTTAATTCCTAGAGAGATTTTTATTCTTAATAAAAATCTTGATGCCATATCAGCATTAATAATTTTAGAGGATTATTGTAAAATGAAGTTTACTTTGAATCAAAATATAGATACTAAAACTTGGCTGAGATAGTAAAATTGTATTCATTTCCTGCTTCTAGCTCATAATCTTTCTTCAATAAAAATCTTAATAAGGCATCCTCAATTAATGCTCTACCCAAAGGTGGGCTTACTGATAATGAACCTCTACTAAAAGACCATATAAAAGTCCATTTAAATTGACTGGCTTCCACAATCCCCTTGATTTGCTTTTTTGAGAAGCAATATTCTCTAACACTTACATTGGCAATTGTTTCTGGTTTTGAACGCATTTGTTAAATTTGATCTTTATCAAAAGAATTAAGCTCACTAATTATGTATTCTTCTTTTTTAGTATTGAGTTGCTCGAGGGATTTTATTACTCTCTCATATACTTTATCCAATATTTCTTTTTCTTCTAGAGAAATATTTCCTAATACATGAGAAATTATATTAAGATTTTTTTTTCCTTTTAAAAGAGGTGGCGACCCAATACCAATTCTTATTCTGTTAAAGTTTTGTGTTCTTAATTTTTCAATGATGCTTTTAAGCCCATTATGTCCGCCAGAGCTTCCTTTTTTTCTAAATCTTATTTTTCCAAGAGGAAGATCTTTATCATCGACTATTATAAAAATCTGATCTAAATCAATTTTGTACCAATCAACTATTGCGCGTACAGCATCACCACTGTTATTCATAAACGTATTTGGTAAAAATAACCTGAAAGTACAATCATTGATTTGAAATTCTGAGCATGAACTTTTAAGTTTATCTTTTAATAAAAAATATGAATTATATTTTTTAGAGAGATTTTCAAGCAATAAAAAACCGATATTATGTCTGCTTTCGGAATATTTTTTTCCAGGATTTCCTAATCCAATTAAATATATTGCGTTCATGATTTATTTCTCAATGTCTTTTCATTGAGAATTATAAAAAAAGATTTTAATTCTGACTTAGTATTTTAAAAAAAAGGTCTATGAAATTATGTAGTAATAGGCAAATGTATGAAATTAATTTTAAATATTGTTTAAAAATTTAGTTTCCGTTCCAATCTACTGAAAAACCCTGTAACAGAAGTGATTGGTTATAAATTTGTAGAAGAATAACTAAAAAAACCAATAGTAGTAGACCAATTACCGTCATAACAGGAACTGCACCCCAACCAGGTACAACTTTTCCTTGACCTGAATTGCCAATTGCTTTTAAAAGACTTCCTAAGGCTGTTTTTTGTCCCATGTTAAATTCACAAAATCGTATATTATTTCGCTATTGTATAAGAACTTATACATAAATTGTTTACTAACTTAGCAAAATTGATGCAAACTTTATCATCTGCTCCGGATCCTGCAGTTTCCATTGCTGTTACAATTCTGGCATTACTATTAGCTTTAACTGGTTTTGGTCTTTGGACTGCATTTGGACCTAAAGCAGCAAAGTTGACTGATCCTTGGGATGATCATGACGATTAATCATTTTTAAAGTATTTCAAAATTTTCCAAAAATACAAAAAGTTAACTTTTAACCATAGTTTAATTATAAATTTAATAAGATATAAATCTGTTAGTCAAAACTATTTCCATGCTTGCCTTAAAAATTTCTGTTTACACAATTGTATTTTTCTTCGTAGGAATTTTTCTTTTTGGATTTTTAGCAAGTGATCCTACAAGAACTCCAAACAGAAAAGACTTAGAAAGTCCTCAAGATTAATCTCCTAATTAAATTCATTTCAATTGTTTTCAGGAATTTTCAAAAAATCAATATTTTTTTCGTTATTGTTTATTAATTTTATATATTCATCTAAATCTGCTGAACTCTTAAAAAATAACACAAGTATTAATAATCTAAATACCAAATTATTTACGAAAAGAATATCAAATAAAGCACCTTCAACAAGTTCTTCAAATACTTCTCTCCAAAACGATTTTTATGAAAATACTGCTGATGTTAAAAACTTAAACATAAATGTAGTGTCACCATTAGTTGCTTTTGGCGAAAAGCAACAAGAAATAATAATCCAATCCGATAAACAGTCTGAAATTAATAATATTATTTATGCAGAGGGTAATGTTTCTGTTTCTTATGAAGGTAAAATCCTCAAATCTGATAATTTAACTTACGATAAGTTAAATAAAAAAATTAGTGCTCAAGGAAATATAGCTTTAATAATAAATGATCAAATCTTAAAGTTTTCTCAACTTGAGTACAGCTTTATTACTGAAAAAGGTTATTTATTAGATGTTATGGGATCCATTAATGCAAATACTTTGATGGATGACTTATCCTCAAATTTCAGCTTTTCAGATATTAATAAGTTAGATAGTTTATCTGAATTCAAAAAAAAGGAAGTTACACACACCCCTGGCAAAGTTGAGAATTGGTTGTTTTATTCAGACAAAATAACTATAGATGGGAAAAAATGGAAAAGTAAGAGGGCAGTATTTAGTAATGATTTACTTGAGTTAAAACAAGCTAAATTAGCAATTAATTCATTAGTTGTTTATCCTCGTAATGAAAAATTGCGATTTAAATCCTCATTAAATTATTTAATATTTGAAGAAAAAATATCAGTACCTTTTTGGATAGGTGATAGAGCTTTTGAGTTTAACAATTCTCAAATTGATAATAGATGGGATTTAGGATATGAAAATTTTGATAAGGATGGGTATTTTCTTGGTAGGAGATTTAACCCTATAGACATATCTGATAATTTTACACTTGAATTAGAGCCGCAATTCTTGATTCAACGTTCACTAAAAGGCTATACAAAAAGTTTTGTAAATAAGGATGAGTCAATAACTGCAGAGAAGGTTAAGCGAAATGTTAGTTTTGCAGATTATTTTGCTCTTAAATCCCAGATAAAAGGCAAAATAAATAATTGGGATTTAGAAATAGATAAAAATTTAAATTCTCTTGATTTTGATAAATTTTCAGACGCATTTAGATTAGAAACTAAATTGATTAAAGAAATTAATTTTTTAGATTCAAAATGGGAAAAAAGTTTTTATGGAATTTATAGAGAGAGGGTCTGGAATGGCTCATTGGGTGAAGCAGAAATTTACTCAGGTTTTGGTTCAAAATTAAAAAAAGAAAATACTTGGATTGTTGATGGTATTAAAAAGTCAGAATTTTTATCTTTAGGTTTGGCTAAGATAACAGCAGAGGGTTTGAATACTAAAAATTTAGTAACCAATCTAAAAAGTGATTTGTTTTATTCTCTTGATCAGAAATTTCCAATTAGTGTCGTAGAACCTAAAAATAAATCTGTTGATATCTCATTTAATTACATTCCTGAACCAATAACCAAAGGACTAAGTCTTAACACAAAATTAGAATTATCTTATTCTCTCTATGAAAATGGGGATCATCAAGAATATTTAGGTTTAGGTGCTGGCCCAGAATATATAATCGGTAATTTTAAAAATAAAACTTTTGATTATACTCGGATAAGTCTTTTACCTTTCTATAAATTTAATGGTGGTGAAAGTGTTTTTAAGTTTGATCATAATTATGAGAACTTTACCTTAGATATTTCTTTTGATCAGCAATTATATGGACCTATCATTCTCAAGAGTTTTGGGATTTTGAACCTAACAAATGATGCAAATGATTATGGTGAATTTATAGATTCTAAAATTTCTTTAAATTGGAAAAAAAGATCCTATGAATTTGGTATTTTTTATCAGCCTCACAATCAAGCAGGAGGTATTTCTTTTAGTCTCTATGGATTTGAATAGCTATGAAATATTAGTATTGAATTTTATATAGGGTAATTGGTTAAATTTATTTTCTATTAAATTATTATTATCAAGTAGTGTTGATGTAGCATCCCATTCTCCTGATAAAAACATTTTTCTTGAGCTTTCCTTAATCTCAAGATTGAAATTTAAATCTTTTGATTGTGCTGATGAATTTTTAAGATCAATTTCTAAGAATAAAGATTGATTATCGCAATAGTTTTGTATTTCTTCTATAGATTTTTTAGGAAGCGTAAAACATGGAATTCCTATAGCAATACAGTTACTGTAAAAAATGTCGGCGAAACTCTCGCCTATGATTGCTTTTATACCCCATCTAATAAGCGCTTGGGGGGCATGTTCTCTGCTGGAACCACATCCAAAATTGCTATTAACAACTAGTATTGAGGCATATTTGTTTTCCTCTAGATCAAAAGGATGCTTTCCTTTTAAAGTTTTTCTATCATCCTCAAAAACAGATTCACCCAATGAATCAAAGTTAACACATTTCAAAAAACGCGCTGGAATTATCCGATCTGTATCAATGTCGTTACCAATCAAGGAGATACATTTCCCGTTCATATTTGTAATTTTTCCGATTGGTGGGGTAAACTCTGATTTCATCAGTTGATAAATTCTCTAACGTCACTGACTTTGCCATTAATTGCAGCAGCAGCAACCATTGCTGGACTCATGAGTAGTGTTCTTCCACTGGGAGATCCTTGCCGACCCTTGAAATTTCTATTACTAGAACTAGCACTAACTTGATTACCTATTAGCTTATCTGAATTCATTGCTAGACACATTGAGCAGCCAGGCTCTCTCCATTGAAATCCAGAATCCTTAAATATCTGATCAAGACCTTCTTGTTTTGCTTCAGTGGCTACTTTTTCTGAACCTGGAACTGCAAATGCTTTGACATTCTTGGATACTTTTTTGCCTTTTAATACTTTAGCTGCAACTCTTAAGTCACTGATTCTTCCATTTGTGCAACTACCTATGAAACAAACGTCTACAGGAGTATCTTTTATTAATTGTCCAGGCTTGAAACTCATATATTCATAAGCCTCTTCTGCAACTAATTTATCATTTGGGGATAATTCATCTAAAAGAGGGATTTGTTGATTAACGCTTATACTTTGGCCGGGAGTAATCCCCCAGGTTACAGTTGGTTCTACCTTTGAAGCATCTAATTTAATTACGTCATCATAAATTGAATTTTCATCGCTTTTTAATGATTCCCACCATCTAAGCGCTCTATCCCAATGCTCATTTTTTGGAGCATATAATTTATTTTTAATGTAACTAAAGGTCTTTTCATCAGGGTTGATGTAGCCGCATCTTGCTCCTCCTTCAATAGACATATTGCATATCGTCATCCTTTCTTCCATTGATAATTCATGCATCGCAGGTCCTGCGAATTCATATGCAAAACCTACTCCTGCCTTTACACCAAGTTTATTAATTATATGAAGAACTAAATCCTTAGCATAAACACCCTTAGATAATTTATTGTCACACCAAATCTGCCTCACTTTCAATTTGTTCATGGCTAAGGTTTGGGTAGCAAGAACATCTCTTACTTGACTTGTACCTATACCAAAAGCAATTGACCCAAAAGCTCCATGAGTTGAAGTATGAGAATCTCCGCAAGCGATTGTCATTCCTGGCTGAGTTAGGCCTAATTCCGGTGCTACTACATGAACTATTCCTTGATTACCACTACCAATATTAAAAAATCTTATTTTATGTTCTAAGCAATTTTTCTCAAGTGTTTCAATCATCTGTTCAGCGAGATTATCTTTGAAAGGCCTGCTCTGATTATCTGTTGGCACAATATGATCAACAGTAGCAACAGTTCTATCAGGGAATTTTACTTTTAATTTTTTGTCCTTTAAAGCACCAAATGCTTGAGGACTCGTCACTTCATGGATAAGGTGAAGACCAATAAATATTTGATCAGATCCTCCAGGAAGACTTGAAACCTTATGTAAATCCCAAACTTTATCAAATAGGGTATCTTGACTCAATTTGTAAAAATAGTTACTTACTATTCGATAATAGGATTAATCGGAGGTTGTTCAAACACACATTTACACTTAGTCTTTGAATTTCTATTCGATTTCGTGTTGAGTTAAATAGTTTTTTTATATTAGTTATATGGTTATTGGGTCCTGAAATTGAAATATAGACAAGTCCAACCGGTTTATCTTGACTGCCTCCGTTAGGCCCAGCTATTCCACTAATTGCTATTGCCCAATCTGCTCCTAATTTCTCTTTTACATTAATTGCCATGGCCTCACAAACTTCTTCAGAAACAGCTCCATATTTTGTAAGCTTTTCTTTAGAAATATTTAATAATGAATTTTTTAGTTCATTACTATAGGAAACAATACTACCTTGAAAAACTTGAGATGAGCCTGATATTGAGGTTAGCGATGAAGATAGAAGGCCTCCGGTGCAGGATTCAGCAAAAACAATAGTTTCGTTCCTCTTGGTTAATTCTTTTATTAAAACGCTAGGAAGAGTATCGTTATCCTCTCCAAAAATAAAATTTGAAAAATCTTTTTTTAATTTTTCTTTAATAGGTTTAATTATATTTTTTGCTTCTAGGTCGTTCTTAGCTCGTGCGGTGA
Source organism: Prochlorococcus sp. AG-418-I21 (assembly GCA_003214115.1). Taxonomy (GTDB): domain Bacteria; phylum Cyanobacteriota; class Cyanobacteriia; order PCC-6307; family Cyanobiaceae; genus Prochlorococcus_A. The sequence goes on along the minus strand of QCMA01000018.1, from coordinate 6,395 downwards.
TTCTGAGTTTAACCTCTCCTAAGTTTGCATATGGAGCAACGGTAGGGTTTTTAAGATTTAATAGATCATTAATTTTTTCAGCAACGCTTGATTCTCCAATACCCGCAAATTTAAGAGTATTTGAAAAAAAGGAATAATTATCTGAGAATTTGGTTTTAATGAAATCATACGCCGTCTCTTCCCACATAGTTTTCATTTCACTGGGTACTCCTGGGAAAGTAAGGATAGTAAAATCTTTTACTGGTTCCCAAATCATTCCTGGGGCAGTGCCCCTAGGGTTATTAATAATTTGAGCATGTTCGGGGAAGAAACATTGTTTTCTTAAGCTGGAGGAATCGTCCTTGAGCTTTGAGTTTGACAGTTTTTGTTTAATTTCATCCCATAAAAGAGGTCTTTCAAAAAGAGATACATTAAAGGATTTGGCTATTGCTTCAGTAGTTAAGTCATCTGGGGTGGGTCCCAAGCCACCAGTTATAATTAGAAGATTACTTCTTTTCGATATTTCTTGAATTACTTTTATAATTCGATCACAATTATCACCAACAGTTGATTGCCTAAAGTGATTTAAGCCTAATTGAGATAACTGTTCAGAAATCCATTGAGCATTTGTATTGATAATATTTCCTAAGAGTAGCTCTGTTCCAATAGAAAGAATTTCAACTCCCTTGGAGTTAGGACTCATTTAATTGATGCTTCAAGTTTGCCTTCATAAAGAGGAAAACGATTACATAAGGTTAATACTCTTTCTTTACATTGACTTTCAATCAGTGAATCGTCTGGGTTAAGTAATCTATCAGCAATAATTTCGCCAACTTCAGCAAAAGCATCCTCATTAAAGCCTCTAGTAGTTAGAGCAGCAGTTCCCAACCTTAGTCCGCTGGTTACAAAAGGTGATTCAGGGTCAAATGGAACAGTATTTTTATTTGCAGTGATATTCACTTCACTTACAAGTAAGTCAGCAATCTTACCAGTCATATTAATACTTCTTAAATCGAGTAAAACAATATGGTTATCAGTGCCTCCACTAACGATATTAATACCTCTATTTATTAAAGTTGAAGCTAGAACTTTTGCATTTTTTATTACTTGTTGGGAATAATTAACGAAATCTGGCTGCAAGGCTTCTCCAAATGCAACTGCTTTAGCTGCAATTATATGTTCTAGGGGCCCACCCTGAGTTCCAGGGAAAACAGATTTATCAAATTTCTTTCCAAATTCTGCATCTTTACATAAGATAAGTCCCCCTCTAGGCCCTCTTAATGTTTTATGAGTAGTTGTGGTTACTACATCACAATATGGTATTGGATTTGGGTGAAGTTTACTTGCTACAAGACCTGCGATGTGTGCAATATCAGCCATTAAGAATGCACCAACTTCATCTGCAATTTTTCTAAATGACTCAAAATCGATTGTTCTTGGATAAGCAGAATATCCACATATTATTAATTTTGGTTTTGTTTCAAGTGCTATCTCTCTTATTTCATCAAAATTTAATTCACTAGTTTCTTTATTTACACCATAGTGAACTGCATTGAACCATTTACCACTCATATTTACTGGAGACCCATGAGTTAGGTGTCCACCATGAGATAAATCCATCCCCATGATTGTGTCGCCAGGTTTAAGTAGACTTAGGAAAACGGCAGCATTTGCCTGCGCTCCACTATGGGGTTGAACATTAGCCCAATTTGCATTAAATAATTTTTTCGCTCTCTGAATAGCTAATTCTTCGATTTCATCAACAAATTCACATCCCCCATAATATCTTTTTTGGGGTAATCCCTCGGCGTATTTATTTGTAAGTACGGAACCTTGAGCCTGCATAACGGCAATTGATGCGAAATTTTCGCTTGCGATTAACTCAAGATGAGTTTCCTGCCTATTTTTTTCAGAATTAATAAAATTTGATATTACTGGATCACTTTCTTTAAGATTTTGAAGAATATTCATTGAATTTGATAAGTAATACCCATAATATAGACGATATTTTTTAGAAAAATATAAAAAGAATATTTCAGAATTTTAAACGCGCCTGGAGAGATTCGAACTCCCGACACCCTGATCCGTAGTCAGGTGCTCTAATCCACTGAGCTACAGGCGCATAATTATGTAATATCTCTGTTTCAGGGTCTCTTAGTCAACTAGATTTCGGGTAAAATGTCTATTATTAACAATCTAATTATTGATATGCCCATAAAATGGTACGGCAATGGTGACTCAGAAGATCCTATCTATAAACATTTTTCTCGAATAGTAAATTTTGTTATTCACTGCATGATATTTACTGCGATTGTAAGTGGGACCTGGCTTTTAAAAGAGATTAAATATGAAATCAGCTATTTTAATAATTTTGCAATTGTCTGGTCAGTTCTTTTGGCGTCCCATTTACTTTTCGTAATTATAAAAAAACCTAAAGATACTTCAAAACAATCAACTTAAATTAATTTCTTTTTATGAACCCTCAGATAAGTATAAGTGATCTAGAAAATGTTATTTCCGAAAAGGTTTTTATAAAAATAGAAAAGTGGAATTTGTATCTTGGAGACGCTGGACTAGCTAGGCATCTTGCTATTGAATGTATCAGCAATAAAGATCAAGGCCCATTGGAGGCTGCAAAATTAAGTCTGAAAGCAATAAATGTAAAAGTAGGGGATGGTGTTAATAGTATTCCACTGATTAATTTAATCACTAACTCACAAATTCTAGAATTAGAAGAGATTTTGGAAAGTTTTTTTTAAAAACTAAGTCTCTTTTTTTGAAACTTTAAATTTATTTACTTTCAAGAATTTTGTAAGTAAAAAATAAATCACAAAAAAAGTTAGAGTTCCAAATATTAATAATAAAAATTCTGCAAGATTTGAATTGAAGTTATTCGTAGTCTGGAGAATATTAAAACAAAGTGTGCTGTCTATAAATGCTGCTAATGACATGAGGCTAATTTTCCTCAATAAATCCAAGTTAGGTAAATGGATATCTTCATTTCGCAGATTAAAAGAAAGCAAAATACAGACTATAATGTTGACTATTACTGAAGATAAAATTATTCCCACAACTCCAAAATTATAAGGAGAAAGATTCCCAAAATTCTTAATTGGGGCACCAATTAAAAACCAATCAAAAAAAATATTAAATATTATCCCTGCAAATGAAGACTTAAAAGGGAAGTTTGTTTTTTCTATTGAATAGTAAGTTCTCACTAATAAATCTCTATAAAGATAAAATGGAATGCCAACTGCATAAGCAATTAATATATTTTTTACTTTTAAAGTTGCTGAATAATCAAAAGACCCTCTTTGAAAAACTAATTGTACGATTTGATTATTGAATGTTATGAAAAATCCGGTTAAAAAAATAGCTGTTAAGAAACAGTACTCTACCCCAGATATCAATTTTTTTTGGAGACCTCTTTTGTCTTTTTCACTTCTTAATTTAGAAAATTTTGGAAGTAATGGCAGAATCAAGGAGTTAGATAATATTCCTAAGGGGGCTTGTATAAGAAAGTTTCCGTAAGCTAGTCCAGATGCTGCGCCTTGAAAACTTGAAGCGAAAAACATATCGATAAAAACATTAATTTGACTTAAACCTGATGAGATAGATGCTGGAATAATTAGTTTGAAAATTCTCCTCTCTTCATCTTTAAATAAATTGAAGGTCGACTCTAATCTCAAGAGACCAATTTTATTTATTTCCCAAATTTGAACAACAAACTGAATTAAAGTTCCTGTCAAAGTTGCAAATGCCAGTAATCCCGTGTAAGTAAAGAAATTGGAAGATGTATTTTCTTGGTTCAAAATCCAACTAAATAAAATAAAAAAAATAATAGTTACGCTTGTTATTGCAGGACTTATACTTGATAAAAAGAATTTTCTTTGTGAATTTAAGGCGCCAAAACTTAAACCTATGAAGCCGGATAAAGGGATGCAAGGTGTAAGTATTTGTAATTGGTAAGTGGCAATAGATTTTGCTTCGTAACTTAAATTCGGGGCCAATAAATCAATTAATAAACTGGAATTCGAGTAAATCAATATGGCTAAAATTATTAATAATATTGAGAGTTTTATGCTTACTTGAGTTAAAACAATCCCTCCAATTTTTTTGTTAAGCGGAGTTAAAACTGCAACGACTGCGTTATGTAGGGGACCATTAATCCCGCCAATGATAATTAACAAAAAACCAGGAATAATATAGGCATAATTAAACGCGTCGTATGTAACCCCAACTCCAAAAGCAGCAGCTATAAATATTTGTCTTATGCATCCAGCTAATTTACTAAGACTAGTACCAAATGAAATTGAAAAAACATTATTTTTTAAAAATGAATGCATTTGGATTTGTCTGAATTTATCAAGCAGTTCAAGTTTCAATTATATTTGATTTTTAACTAAAGACATATTTATGAATGATCGGATAATTGAATTTGATCCATTAATTGAAGGGGTCTTAATTAAGAGGTATAAAAGGTTTCTTGCAGATATTAAATTAGAAAGCGGAGAGGTGGTAACTGCTCATTGTGCTAACACAGGCCCAATGAAGGGACTTTTGAGTGAGGGAGTCAAAGTAAGAATAAGTGTTTCCCCTTCTCCAAAAAGAAAATTACCTTTTACTTGGGAACAGATATGTGTTTTAAATGAAAAAAATGAGGAGGTTTGGGTAGGTATTAATACTTTATTTGCAAATAAGTTAATTAAAAAAGTTATTGAGAAAAATCTTTTAAAAAAAATAATAGGCGAAATAGAGACAATTAAATCTGAAGTTCCCTATGGAAAAGATAAAAAAAGTAGAATTGACTTTTTTTTAACTCCAAAATCTTCAAATCCTGATAAACGTAATATTTACATTGAGGTTAAAAATACGACTTGGATTAAAGAAAATGTAGCTCTATTCCCAGATACAGTAACGAAAAGAGGCCAAAAACACCTCATGGAATTAAAGGAATTAAGTCCTGAAAGTAAAAGTGTATTAATACCTTGTATTACCAGAAACGACGCTGATTTTTTTGCTCCTGGAGATGAAGCAGATCCCTTGTATGGAAAGCTTTTTAGAGAATCTTCGAGTGAAGGTATGATAACTATCCCCTGTTCATTTATATTTCATCAAGACCATGTATCATGGAATGGAATAAAAGCTTTGAAATAAAAAAAAACTTGATTTTCTGAGATCCCAAAAAAAATAATTTTTTAATTTAACAAACATATTTTTGAGGTGCAACTATAAAATTGGTAACAACGACTACTAGACACTAATAAGTTTTTTGAGCAAAATTGAATATGAAAGGAAACAGCACAAACTGTTTTTTTGCAGATCTAATTTTTTTTTATGACCACTGCTTTGCAAACGCCTCAAAGGCGCTCTAGGTCCAAATTACAAGATGCAAGTCTTGTCAATGGACCTATGCTCCTTTTGAGGAGTATTCGAGGATTTAGTTCAAACCGCTCTATGTTGTGGCTTGCAACTGTCCCTGTAGCTTTGTTTGGTTTAGGTATTTTTAATCTTTCTGCTCATGCAGGCGATCTACCTGAGTTGAATGCAGCTTTTCTTGCCAATAATTTATGGCTATTGGTCGCTACTATTTTAGTGATCTTCATGAACGCCGGCTTCGCCATGGTAGAAGCAGGTATGTGTCGTTCTAAGAACGCCGTCAACATTCTTGCTAAAAACCTATTCGTATTTGCTCTTGCTGTTACCTCCTATTGGGTAATAGGCTACTCGCTAATGTACGGAGACAGTATTGCTGGTGGATGGCTATATTTTATGGGCCTATTTTTTGATCCAACAGTTACTGCCGAGACAGTTGCTGATGCTGGATTAGTCCCAACAGTTGATTTCTTATTCCAGTCTGCTTTTGCAGGAACTGCAGCTACTATCGTTTCCGGTCTCGTAGCTGAGAGAGTTAAATTTGGAGAATTTGTTGTTTTTGCGATCGTATTAACAGCATTTATTTACCCAATTGCTGGTAGCTGGAAATGGAACGGTGGTTGGCTTGATGCATTAGGATTTGTTGATTTTGCTGGTTCTTCAATTGTTCACTCAGTTGGAGCATGGGCAGGTCTTGTTGGAGCAATGCTTCTTGGACCAAGAATTGGCAAATACTCTGATGGAAAACCACAGGCTATGCCAGGACATAATATGGCTATAGCTACTTTAGGTGCATTAGTTCTATGGATAGGTTGGTATGGATTTAACCCCGGTTCTCAACTTGCTATGGATCAATGGGTTCCATATGTTGCTGTAACAACTACTTTGGCAGCGGCAGCTGGTGCTATTGGAGCAACTATTGTTTCAACATTAACTGCTGGTAAGCCTGATCTTACAATGATTATTAATGGAATCCTTGCCGGTTTGGTAAGTATCACTGCTGGTTGTGGTGATATGACTCTTGCTGGAGCCTGGTTCGC
>QCMA01000017.1 GCA_003214115.1 Prochlorococcus sp. AG-418-I21 | reverse complement strand
TGAAATTGTTTTTCTAGAGCGGGAAATTTGTCTAGAAGCATTAAGTATTCTTCTGTTCTTTTATCCTCTAAATTATTGAGTTCAGCAAAAATATATACATAAATTTTTTGGGCATAAATCCATTGAAGACTAATATTTTCTGGAAATTCCTCTGATAGTTTTATTATTTCTGAAAGTTCATTTAGATTTACAAATCCTTCAATAACCTTTATTGGATTAGATTGGATAGTCTTAAGTTCTATTTCGGTAATAATTGAAAAGAAGGGTGCTGCGCCTTTAATTGCTTCCCAAATCAATTGTTCTTCTGGATTTATTTGATTTTTTTTTAAAGAGATAAATGTGCCATTTCCCAAGAAACCTTTTATTGATTCAATATTATCAATCGCTAATCCGTAGGCTCTACTGAGCGGGCTTACTCCACCGGTGAGTATATAGCCTGCTCCAGGAAGTTTAGAAAGTCCGATTGGAAAACTTCGATTATGTTTTTGTAAATGATTTACTAGATCCCCCATTATTACTCCACCTCCAATTGTTACTAAATTGGTTTGTCTATCTAGGTGAATTTTGTTGTAATTTTTTCTTAGATCAAGAGTTGTAAAACCATTTTTTGCACAGCTAGAGGTTGTACCTCCACTACATACGCAAAGGTGCTCGAGTTCTTCATTAGAATAGTTATCCTCATAAAATAAGGACTCATCAACGTCATAAATTAATTTCTTTAATTTTGCATCTTTTGAGTTAATATTTGGAACTTCAAGCAAACTATTATTTTTCACTACATGATATTGTTCTTTACTATTATGGTATAAGTAATAACTTGATTTTGGATAATTTAGATTCGAAGTTAAATAATCAAGTCGCGATACTTATCTGTGGGCACGGCAGTAGAAATAAACTAGCCATTACTGAATTTCAAGAATTAACTAAGTTTATCCAAAAAAGATATCCAAACTATTTGGTTGAATATGGTTTCTTGGAATTCGCTAAACCTTCACTTGTTGATGCTCTAGACAAATTAAGAGATCTATCTATAAAAAAAGTAATTGCAATACCCGCAATGCTTTTCGCTGCTGGCCATGTGAAAAATGATATACCTAGCTTGCTTATGAATTATTCAAGTAAAACAGGTATTGAAATAATTTATGGAAGAGAATTAGGTATTAATAATTTAATGATTAGTGCAGCTTGTGAAAGAGTTAAAGATGTATTTAAACAAAATAATACACTCAAACCTGAAGAATCATTATTAGTTGTTGTTGGTAGAGGTTCTTCTGACCCAGATGCGAATTCCAATGTTTCAAAAATTACGAGAATGATCGTAGAAGGTATTGGTTTAGGGTGGGGGGAAACAGTTTTTTCTGGGGTAACTTTCCCTCTAGTTGAACCTGGCTTGAAAAATGTTGTGAGACTTGGTTATAAAAATATAATTATTTTTCCTTATTTCCTTTTCTCAGGTGTCCTTGTCACAAGAATAAAAAGGCAAAGTGATTTAGTTGCTATTAATAATCCAAATATTTCATTTATACATGCAAAATATCTTTCGTCACAGTCTTATGTGGTCGACACTTTTGTAGAAAGGATTGAAGAGATTCTCAATAACGAAGGTAATAATTTTATGAATTGCTCAACTTGTAAATATAGGTCAAATTTATTTGGCTTTGAACAGGAAGTTGGAATGGTACAAGAAAGTCATCATGACCATGTAGAGGGCTTGGGTATCAGTTGTGATTTATGTGATCCTGAATGTAATGGTGCTTGTGAAATACAAAATCAAATACCAACTCATAACCAAGAAAAATCAAACTCAGGAGGAGGATATTACTTGGAACATGAACATGTAGAGGCTCATCAACATGAACATAATCATCATCACCATCACCATAGTATTTATCCAAACTCAAAACATCCTTTAGGACCTGTCACGCTTCGCTTGCCTAATAAAGACTAAATCTTAAGAAAATCCGTTGAAAATCAATTAATCACCTGTCTCCTTCTCGACTTAGTCTTAATAGACTCAGTATATATAAGTATTCTTAATGTAAAATCTTGAAAGTATTTTGGACTGGATTTTCCACAATTTTTAGATTGTTTTCCACGTCCAAATCCACATTGGATTAGAAATGCCAGTATTTTTCAAAAAAAAACAGGACATCAACACTATTGTTGACTTTTCTTTAAGATCTAATCAATTTCCTTATTTAAAAAGTAAGTTTTTTAAAAACAAACTTATAACATGAGTCTCATTTGATAATCTGAAAAGTTTACATGCAGATTTCTTTTGATGTTTTTAGAAAAAAATATCATTATGTAGATGTAAGAAATATAAATTTATGGATCAAATCAGCCAATCAAATTTAACTGATAAGAAATTTGTCGAGTGCTCTTCAAATAAAGTTTCTTTAGAAACAGAGCTTTCAGAAACTCTTTATAACACTATGAAAGATTTCGTATTAAGTAACCCAACTTGGGATCAATATAAGCTTATAAATTCAGCATTAGCTACTTTTCTCGTTCAAAACGGATGTACAGATAATTCTGTATCAGAAATTTATTTAAATCAATTATTTACACCATCTAAGTCTTTTTAATATTTAAACATGCCCTTCTACTCAAAGCCATCATTGTAAGTGTGGGGCTTTGCCAAGATGATGTGGGCCAGCATGCTCCATCTAGTACAAGCACATTCTTGCATCTCCACAATCTATTAAATTTATCAACTACGCTATTTTCTTCATTTATCCCCATTGGAGCTCCCCCTACTTCATGAATGTAATATCCAGGAGGAGGAGGACTATCTGAAAGTGCGATCAAATTTTTTGTAAATAAACTCCCCAATGGGATATTCATTAGTTCATCAATATTTTTAATTTCTCCATTTGCAGCTTTTATTGATTTTCGTATTGTGATTTCCATATGTTTTGCCATATTTAACTCATTCTCGCTCCATTCGAATTCAATGTAGGGAATTGGGATACCCCATTCATCTGTTTTTTTTGAGAGGGAAACTGAGTTTTTCTCTCTAGGAAGGACCTCGCCATGAGCGATAAGAAAGCCAATAGATTTGTTTTTGTCTTTTTGCAAAAATTTAGGTATTCCCAATCTATCAATTGCCCCCCAGATTCCATAACCTCTATGGAAATTTATGTCGTCAATTTCTGGTAAATTTGAACCAAATGGAATAAAGAAGCTGCCTGCTCCAGAAAGATCGGGAGGATTTTCTACTGGTTTATCTGAGTTTTTTGTTTTTTGAGACTGAAAAAAATCTACAGATAGATATGTGATCCATGAGATATTTGCCTAATTTCCCAGAATTATCTTTAAAACCTGAGGAATTTGATTTATATTCTGAGTTCAGTAGTATTCTGAGTGTTGAAATTGTTGATGCGCAGAGAAGAATTAAATCACAATTCAATTCTTCTTTTTGTCCATTTTCTAGGTTTACGATCGTTAGTTTTGAGGCAAGCTCTGTTGCCTTGTTAATCTCAAAAGACTCCACTAGGTAATTAGAGATTATTTGTACATTTCCAGTATCTAAAGATTTTTTTAAAGAGCTTCCTAAGCTAGAGGACTTGGGCCATTTTTTTTCTTTTACTGATGAATTACGGTCAAATCCTCTTGATTGGATAAATGGATAGTCTAATTTTGATTTTACTTTGCTGCCAAAAACAGTTTCGTTTTCTGTAAGAGGAATTTCACCAATATATTTACCGTCTGGGACTTCTTTAATGTCATCTTTTCGTCCATAGATGCCGCAAAAATTTTCAATGAAATCATAGTGAGGGGATAGTTCATCGTATGAAATAGGCCAGTTTGGTCCGAATCCGTCTTTTTTAGCCGGATGAAAGTCTTCTGAGGAAAGTCTTAATGTTATGCCTCCCCAAGTTAATGATCTCCCACCATATTGTTTACCTTGGGTCCAAAGAAATGGCTTTTTTTTTGGGAAGTCATAAGGATGCTTCAATTCATTTGAATATAAGTCAGGATTATTTTTCCAATAACCAGGATGTTGGCATTGATAGGCATGTTTTTTTGTTAAAACTCCTGATAATCTTTTTAATGTACTTTTTGGCTCATGATTACTAGCTTCATGCCTTTTAACTTGAGGCCCTGCTTCTATTACTAAAACTTTGATCCCTTGTTCTGCCAATGTTAGTGCTGCTATTCCTCCTGTAGCTCCAGAACCAACAACAATTGCATCATAAGGACTTATATCCAAAACCTATTTCGTGATTAGCTATTTCAATAAATATAGCATTCAGTAAATAATTAATTTTTAGATTTCAGCTTAAGAAGTTAGAATTTATTGAAATACTACTCAAACAAATGAGATTTATAATTTTAACTTTTTTAATAGTTGTTTTAACCCTCCCTTCTAGAAGCTTCGCTGCGTTGGATTATGGTAAACAATCTTTGGTAGGGGCTGATTTTTCTGGATCTGATTTAAAAGGAGCAACTTTCTATTTGACTGATTTACAAGACGCAAATTTGTCAGGTTGTGAGCTCCAAAATGCGACTCTTTATGGAGCAAAATTGAAAGATACTAATTTAAGTAACTCCAACTTAAGAGAAGTAACTTTAGACTCAGCTGTTTTAGATGGAACAGATTTATCAAATACTAACTTGGAGGATTCTTTTGCTTATAGTACCCAGTTTGAAAATGTAAAAATACAAGGTGCAGACTTCACAAATGTTTTTTTGCCAAAAGATATTATTAGGAAATTTTGTGAAAGTGCTAGTGGAACTAATCCAATTACAAATAGAGAAACCAGAGAAACTTTAGAGTGCGATTACATTTAAAGTTATGCACATACAAGTTCTTTTTTAATCTTTCTTTGTTTATAAAGTGATCTTCCAATAGGCCAACCTAAAGTAGATAAATGTTTCATTAAAGAACCTGAGTATTTGAAATAAAAATTGTCTGAATATTTGATGCCAAGTTCTTTTAGAGTGGTTATTAATAAACATAGATCTTTCTTTTTGCCTTTTTTCATATCCAATAATATAATTGCTTCACTTGATAATTTTTTTTCTAGAACCTTATCATTTTCAGCAAAACCAACTTTAAGTGAATTAAATGCATCAGAATAAAGAGTATAAATTATTCCATCTTTAGATTTATCTACAGAAGTATCTACATTAAAACTTGATGATATTAATGTTTTGTATCCTTTAATGATTTTTCTGTTATTCATAATTATTTGATTTTATCCTGAGCTAATTCGTATTTCTCCAATAGATTGTTTACTTCTGCTAGTGCAATCCTCTTTTGACAGGCCGAGTCATATCTATTTACTGCTATTGAAGGTATTGAACCTTTGCTTTTCATTTCCCTTATACCAGTTTCTAAACATTGAAAAGCAACACTTGATAGATCTCTTCCTTCTGCGGCGGCCCAAACTTTCAAAAGATAAGTAAGATTTGATGGCACTGAGATCTGTACTTTGTTTGAATTTGAAGTATTTAATGCAATATCGTCGAGACTAATTTCTTTAGAGGAAATAGTTTCTTTAAACTTTTTCTTCAAAAATTTTACTTGGCTTATAGCGTCTTCTTTATTCTTTATTTTTTGTTCTATTTCAAATAACTCTTCTTCAGAATTAATTAAAGCTTCTAATGCCCATTTAGCATCATCTTTCGCAACTGCGGTTCTATCGAGCCATTCATCTCTTATTTTTGACCAATTACTAGGCATAAGCTTTATGAGATAATTCTATGATATATAAATCTATGTAGATTGTCTATGTATTCTAAATAGATTTTAAACAGATTGTTTGAAGTTTTAATTTTATTTTTAATTATTCCTCATCTTAGAAATTATCTTTTAAAATAATTGAAACTGCAGAATCTATCCAAAGTGATCTTAGAGATATTTTTTTGTTAATTTAAAACGATATATTAGATAATTCAATCTTTTTTAGTTTTAGTTTTTTTGTTTATTAAATTAAAAACTTCCTGGCTTTTAATCTCTTTCAATAAGTTCAATTTTATATCCATCAGGATCCTCAACAAAAGCCAAGACAGTAGTACTATTTTTCATAGTTTTAGGTTTGGTTGTTACTTTACAACCATTTTTTTCTAATCCTTGGCAAATAAGATGAATATCTTTTACTCCAATAGCTATATGACCATATTTATCCCCAAGCTCATAGTCTTCTGACTTTTTGTCCCAGTTATAAGTTAATTCAATTACGGCATTTTCTTTTTCCGAACCATAGCCAACAAATGCCAAAGTGAATTTTCCATGTGGGTAATCTTTTTTTCTTAATAGATTCATACCTAATCTATTGACATAGAAATCAATGGATTTATCTAAATCTCCAACTCTCAGCATTGTATGTAGGATACGCATTTTAAATTATGAACCTTTATCAATTATCTAATATTTAATAACCATATGCCAAAATTGATATTTTTTTAGGTTAGGACTTTTTAAGTTCAGAAAAATTAGGTTAGGATATTGATAATTTGTTTCATTAATATATTGAATCAGATATTCCAGAGACTCTCATCAGTATTTTTGTATACTTTGCCATTAAAAGCATCTATACCATTTGGATATTATTTGTTCTATAAATATTCTTTTTTGAAAATACTATTATTCCTTACTTTCCCAATAGCAATAATTGAAAAATCTTTGCCTTTTGGTAGTTTTTTATTATTTATAATTTTGTTTGCTGGATTAGCAAGAAATCCAAAAGTTCCTTATTTTGTTAGATATAACGCATGCCAAGCATTGCTTATTGATATTGCTTTGATAATAGTTTCATATCTCTTGAGAATATTTCCCATAGCTGAATTAGGCTCAATTATTTTTATATTTACATTATGTATTTTTATTTATTCGATTTCTAAATGTATTTATGGAGTTGAACCTGAAATACCCATAATTAGTAAATCTGTAAGAATGCAAATTTAAAAGATTTATAGATTTACTGACTTTCATCAACACTCATTCAGAATAGATTCCCATCTTTGTTGACTTGCCTTTATTGCTTGCATTGGTGGATTAGTTCCCTCTATTTCAAAGGCTTTGATTAAAGATTTATTAGCTAATAGGCCTAATATTGCGGCCTCTCTTTGCCTAGAACATACTTTTTTTCTTGATCCCTCTTTTAAAGTATCTTCGATTTCTTTAAGAATCTTGCTAGCTTCATAAGATTTAGAATAAAAATCATTCATATAAACATCAAGTGCTGTATCTGCAAAAATTTCAATAGGAGATATAGTTGTGACTAAGCACACAGCAAAACTTGTTAATACAAATATTTTCATAATAATCTTAACTAAGTTTTTTGTCCGATCTCTTTAACACTAAATAAAAGGTAAGAACGCTTATTGTTCCTGATGGGCCTATAAAAACATGCCAAAATTGATCATCGCTAATTGATAGCCTTGTTCCAAAGAAAGTCGTAAAAAAAATACCAAATATTGGGTAAAGGACAAAAAGCCAATCTTTAAAAAATCTTTGCCAATTTATTATCAAAAATATACTAATTATTACTTGAAAAAGAAGAGCAATAGATTTATCAAATAAAAAATATGAGATTATTGAACATAAAGAAATGCAAAAATTAGTTATTTGAATAAATTTATTTCTTACAACTGATATTGATAAACATGTAAGGCCTAAAGATAGGAAAGAGTAAAATAACCAATTAAAAAAAGAGGAATGATTTACATAAATCCAGGATGTTTGGGTATGATCTATCATCTCAGAAATAGATGCTAATCCTAAAAAAATAAAACCTGAAGGTATAAATGTGTTTTTGCTTATATGTTTAAATTTATTATTCGATCTAATACCTAACATTATTGGGATAATTGCTGCTTGTAAATGGGCTAAAACTAAAATTGAAAAAAACAAAATAAAATCTCAAACTAAATTCATATAAAATTTAAAAACAAAAATAAGTTTAAGCTTGACTAAGTAGAGAAAGATACCATTGCCCGATTACTACAATCAATATTGTAAGAACAAAGGGGAAAGCAGGATATTTTGTTTTGAAATTAGCAGCTGGCCAAGGAGACCAAGATATTAATCTACCTTGTAGTTCATTTGAAACAACCTTTTTATTTGATTTTTTAACTGCTAAATTATCAGTGGCAAAACCTTTGCTCATATCTTAAATAAGTAAATATTAACAAGAACTTACCAAAAGAGCGTTAATAAAATTTGCTACATTTAAAGTTACTTTTTATAAGAGCGGAGGGGGTGGGATTCGAACCCACGGTGCCCTTGCAGACACGCTAGTTTTCAAGACTAGAGCCTTAAACCACTCGACCACCCCTCCAGGCAAAAATTATTAAATTTTTAGCTTTTTAATTATAACAAAAGGTGGTTGATTTTTTCGGAAACAGTTCGGAAACGTATGTCAAGTTAGATATGAAAGCTATTGCCATGACTAACCGTAAATCTAGCTTTCAAGACTAGAGCCTTAAACCACTCGACCACCCCTCTTGGCAAAAAATATTAAATTTTGAGCTTTTTTATTATATCAAAACATGGTTAATTTTTTCGGAACTGTTCCGGAATTGCAAGTCAAGTTATCTCCCAAAAAGTTGATATAACCAAAACAAAATCTAGCTTTCAAGAACTGTATTTAAAAAAATCTTATTTCTTTAAATTCTTATGAACAGTTATAATCTAAGCACTTTCATCTCCCTGGGGACTATGCCCTTTATATCGAAGCAAATAGTTTCCTCCGTCACAAGATCCTGCCAGAAATTGAGATCGTAGCTTTTGAATAAATCATGTGCTACAGCAACTATGACTACGTCATAATTATTTTTTTTAAATTTATTATTTATTTCTAATTTATATTTGTCTCTAACAATATTTTTATCAGCAATAGGATCAAATATATTTATGTTTAGTCCATATGAATTTAAAAGATTAATTATTTCCACTACTTTACTGTTTCTAGTATCAGAACAATTTTCTTTAAATGTGATTCCCATCACGAGAACTGTACATTCAATAAAGTTAATACCTTTTTTAGAAATTTCATTGATTATTTTATTGACTAGCCACTTACTCATATCATCATTAATATTTCTTCCTGCAAGTACAACTTGCGGTTTATAGCCAAGCTTCTCTGATTTATATGTTAAATAGTAAGGATCAACACTTATACAATGCCCTCCAACAAGTCCAGGTTTAAAATGTTGAAAATTCCATTTAGTAGATGCAGCACTAAGGACATCTAAAGTATCTATTCCAATTTTTTCACATATAATGGCCATTTCATTTATCAAAGCAATATTTATATCTCTTTGAGTATTTTCAATTATTTTTGCTGCTTCAGCTACTTTGATTCCAGATGTCTTAAAAGTTCCGGCTTTTATAAAAGACGAATAAAAGATATCAATTATTTGTGTGATTTCTTCGTTACAACCACTGACAACTTTTATAATGTTTTCTATATTATTTTTTTTATCCCCAGGATTAATTCTTTCAGGGCTATAACCACAATAGAAAGTATTGCTTTTATCCCTTAAGTTATGTCTTAGATCTGAATGTTTTTCTATAAGAGGTATGCACTCTTCTTCAGTGCATCCAGGATATACTGTACTTTCAAAAATAATTATTGGAGCAGTTTTTGATTTGCGTTTTTTTATCGACTTACCAATAGTTATACATGCTTTTTTTAAAGAACTTAGATCAGGCACTTTAAATTCATCAATGGGAGTAGGGATCGCAACGATAAAAATATCAATATCAGATAAATTATCTTCATGAAAAGTGAATTTAATATTTTTACTGCTGTTAAGTATGGATTTTTTTACTTCTTTATTTACATCAATTCCATTTGACAAATCTTCAATTCTTTTACAACTTTTGTCATAACCGATTACATTTCTATTTGTTACCTTCTTTGTTTTATAAGAAAATTTGTTATTCGATATGCAAATTGCAAGTGGTAATCCAACATAACCTAAACCAACTACACAAACTGAACAATTATCTGGATTAACAAGTTTCATTATTAATTAATTTTTATAGTAACCCTTATACCATTTAACAAATTCGCTGATACCTTTCTTTATTGAGGTGTCCGGACTAAAGCCAATGTACTCTTCTAATAAAGAGACATCAGATGCAGTAGCCTCTACGTCTCCAGGTTGCATAGGTAAAAATTTCTTAATTGCTTTTTTACCAATATTCTTCTCGAGTTCTTCAATATATTCCATTAAATTTACTGGTTGAGAATTACCAATATTGAAAATCCTGTATGGAGCCCAACTTTGAGAGGGATCGGGACTGTTTTTGTCAAAAAACTTATTTGCTTTAGGAGGTTTCTTGATAATTCTCATAACACATTTAACAAGATCATCTATATAAGTAAAATCTCTGGTCATTCTTCCTTGATTGAAAATATTAATTTCTTTATTTTCTATTATTGATTTTGTAAAAATGAATAATGCCATGTCTGGTCTACCATAAGGACCATATACTGTAAAGAATCTTAAACCAGTGGTTGGAAGCTTGAAAAGATTACTGTACGAGTGTGCAATAAGTTCATTCGCTTTTTTTGTCGCACCATAAAGACTTACTGGATGCTCTACGCTCATGGTCTCTTTAAATGGTAAACAAGTATTACCTCCATAAACAGAGCTGCTGCTGGCATAAACAAAATGTTCAACTTCAAATTCTTTTGAAAGATCAATAATGTTATGGAAACCTTTAATGTTTGTATCAATGTATTCCTTGGGATTTTCTAATGAATATCTAACACCAGCTTGAGCAGCGAGATGAATAACTATTTTTGGAATATTGTGTGTAGTTGTTTTTTCATTTAAATTTTCTCCTTCAAAAATTTTCCTTAATGTATGAAGATCTTTTATATCTGAATTTATTATTGAAAAAGGTATTTTTGATTTGGCAGATAATTCTTCGAGTAGATTTATTCTTTTTAACTTTAGAGTAGGATCATAATAATTATTAAAATTATCCACTCCAATAACAGGTACCCCCTCTTCCAACAATGATTTACTGATATGAAAACCAATAAAACCTGCAGCTCCAGTTATTAATATAGTCATAATAAAATTTTATAATTTAATATACAAAAAAAATTTTTTTAACATCTTTTGCAAGAATCTTTTTTTATTGATCTTTTTAAAAAGATTTAATTTTTATAATATTTTTTACATTAGGAAATTATTAGATTTTAGTTCCTGAAAATTTTCTATTAATTATCAAAATTTGTAATTAAACACTAAAAACCTTACTTAGAGATTTGTTTTCAAAGTTTATAGGAGTTAGGGAAGATCAATATATCTTCACTAAAGTTTATTATTATAAAAAAATTAAGAGAGATCTTAAAGACAAGCAGATGACAAGCTATTACTTATACATTAAGTTTAGGATATTGAGTAAGATTCACTTAAATTAGATAGTTTTTCCCAAACATTTTTAATAACAAGATATTTTTGATGTGAAAATTTTAATTATTTGTAGTTATCCTCGTTCCTTGATCAATTTTAGAAAGGAGCTTATAGAAATGCTTATAAAGAAGAAAAATGTTGTTTATTGTGCTGCTCCAAATTTCAAAAATAATAGAAAGATTTTAACTAAATTACGATTAATGGGTGCAAAACCTATTTCAATAGAGTTAAATCGACAGGGTTTAAATCCCATACAGGATTTAATTTCATGGATATTAATTTCTATAAAAATTTATAAAATAAAGCCGGATTTGGTAATCCCCTATACTGTAAAGCCAGTAATATATTCCGGTTTTGCAATAAGGTTCTTAAATCAATTTAATCGATCAAAAATAAAATTTTATCCTCTTATTACTGGCTTAGGTTTCGCATTTACAAAAAGGGAAGGGACTACTTTGCATAAAATTTTTTCATTAATTATAAAAATTATGCTTAAAGAAAGTCTTAAAGTTTCTGACACCATTATTTTTCAAAATCCTGATGATATACATTTTTTTAAGGAAAATAAATTTATTTCAGAAAAAATTAAAACTGCAAGAGTCTTTGGGTCGGGAGTAAACCTTGAAACTTACCCTGCGAAAGAAATTCCGAAAAGTAAAAACTTTTTAATGGTAGCAAGATTGAACGAAGATAAGGGTGTAAGAGAATATCTAGCTGCAGCCAATTTAATAAAGAAAATTTATCCCAAAATCATTTTTGAACTAGCAGGTGGTTTTGATGATCATCCATATTCATTGAAGAAAGATGAACTTCAGTTTTACCTTAGCAAGGGAATTATTAAATATTTAGGGGAATTAGGATCAATAAATGATGCTTTAGAAAGAAGCACATTCTTTGTTTTACCTTCTTATCGAGAAGGTACTCCAAGATCAGTTTTGGAGGCTATGGCAACTGCAAGACCTATTATCACAACAGATGTTCCAGGATGTAGAGAAACTGTAATTAATGGACATAATGGATTTCTAGTCAAGCACAAGGATACCGATTCGCTTTATCGGGCTATGTTGAAAATTTTAAATTGTTCTGATGATGAAATTAAATTAATGGGCGACAATAGTTTAAATATTGCTAAAAAGAAGTTTGATGTTCATAAGGTTAATAAAACTCTACTAAGTATTTTTTTAGATTAGATATTAAACATTTTTTTAAATATCTCTTAAATCATTTGCAAATAATTGTGTTTCAGATAGCTTTCAAGACTAGAGCCTTAAACCACTCGAACTTCACTCCAGGCTAAATATTCTATTTTGACTTTAAAATTATAGTAGTTTGTAGTAAATTTTTTATTTAGAAAAATATTTTCTAGCATTTTTCAAAATTAATTTTAATTAATTTAGTTATTTTTAAAATTATAAATTGTGTTTAATAATTCACTAAACCAATTTCTGATGGGCTAGAAGTAGTTGAAATTTCTATTTTAAATGATTTATTGTGTTAGAAACTAATTCATGGATATATTTAGATCTTGAAAAAACTGGTTGTACTTTTCTGAGAAGTAAATTGATTAGTTTATTTCCAAATTCTGAATTTTTAAATTCAGAGAAACATATGGTTCAGAAATTTAAGTCATCCAAAATTAAAATTTTAACTATCAGAGATCCATTTAATTATTATTTTTCATTATGGTCTTATGGTTTAGAAAAAAGAGGAGGTTTTTATCATCAAATTAACAGAATAAATCCATCAGTTTGTCAAAAATTTTATGGAGAAAAAAATATTAATTCTTTTGAATCGTTTTTAGATTTTGCTTTAAATCATACAGCTCGATACCCTTTTCTTTATGAAAGATGGTTACCTAATGGGTTTGATATTTATAGTACAAGAATTCTGTCCATGTTAATTCCGAAGGATGAAAGAGCTAAATTATTTATTGAAGTAAAAGGGATTAATAAAATAAGTGATTTTAATAAATTAATTATTGACCTCTACAAACCCGAAATTATTTTAAAAACAGAAACATTAAATTCTGATTTTCATTATTTAGCCCAAAAAGGGATGATGAATTTTTTAAAATTACCTGCCCAATGGATTGAAGCTTTTCCAATAAATGCAAAACCTATAAATTCTTCAAAAGTTTCATTTGATTTAGAAAATAGTACTAAGAAAA
This sequence comes from Prochlorococcus sp. AG-418-I21, assembly GCA_003214115.1. Classification (GTDB taxonomy): domain Bacteria; phylum Cyanobacteriota; class Cyanobacteriia; order PCC-6307; family Cyanobiaceae; genus Prochlorococcus_A. The sequence goes on along the minus strand of QCMA01000017.1, from coordinate 8,795 downwards.
GATTTTTATCGAAAAAGTATCTTGATTTGATTGAAAAAAAAAGTTCGATTTCTTTAGAGTTAATTAAAATTAGAAATAACTTAATGAAACAATAATTGTATTTAAATGTGAAACTTAAATTATCAAGTCAAAAAATTTTAGTAACTGTATGACATATTATCCTTTAAACAATTGATATAATTTCAAATCAAATAATTTTAAGATTAGAGCCTTAACCTACTAGACTGCACCTACAGACAGTTGTTCAATTTTTTTTAACTTATTTTAATTGTCATAGAAAGATAGTCTCAGGATAGAAAATCTAGTTGCTGTTCTCCCACTTCAATAGTTTAAGTATGTTTGAAACAATGAGAAAGAGAAAATAAAATAAGGGCAATTAACAATATTTATTTTCAAGAATTATTTTTCTTGCTAAAAAAAAGAAAGCCATTACAAAATACAAAATGCTTTATGTTCAGCATTGGTCATTTAAGACTGGATATCATCAAAAAGGTGCGGAAAAATTTCTTGGGGGAGGGGGAGATTATCCTGGAGTTGAGATGATTGGAAGATATCATGCGCCAGGATCTCTAGAAGGGTGGATAGTTTTAAAGACAGATGATCCAAAAGCAATATATCAGCATGCAGCTGAATGGGGTGAATTCCTTAATTGGGAGACCACACCGGTATTTACTGATGAAGAAGCTGGTCCAATAGTCGCCAAAGTCTACTCCTAGTTACTAATTGGAAATCGAACTAAACGAAGGGGCAATTTGCATCTTTTTTATGAACACACTAATCATTTCAACTTTTAGCTGAATATTTGAAAAATGCAAAACCGATGTTTCTGGATTTATAATAGGAATTGCTCAAGAAGTGGTTTCAGAATATTAATTGCTACAAGCTAGCGAGCATAAGTCTCTTTTACTCATGAAGGTTTTGGAAATGGAAGCACTTGAAGCTGAAATGACTTCAGATGCAGCTAAAGAGTGGGACGAAAAAATAATTGTAAGGATACCTTCTATGCAATTGAGATTGTTAAATAAAAACTTACTAATACCACTATCCGAAATTAACATTTTCTTGAAATAAACCAAATAAGTTATTACCAACTATTGCAGAGATTATTAATACGAAGGCAACTATAGCGAAAAGAGCACTAACATCTTTAATGTCATAAGGTGCTTTAAATAAAGGTTTCTGATCTGCCATGGTTATCAAATTTATAAATGCAATTGAATCATATTATTTTAATGCTTTTGAGGAGTATTAAGTTTTTTTTAGTCTAAGGTAGACAATAAAAAAGCCACTTAAAGTGGCTTTTTCTATTTCATGGTTAAATAAACTAGCTTGTATAAGCTTTGCCTCTGTAAGTTAGTTCATTATGCTGCTTCTTGGCTGCTTCTTTGTTCTGGACGTACTTTTGTCCTCTGTAAATTAGAGTCATTTTTTAAGCTCCGGTTTCGCTTAAGTCCCCGTTCCATGGCTTAAGTCGATTTGCGGCTTGCTAAACGCAAGTTGAACGTTTTGGTAGCGGTTGCTACAAAGTTATATTAACATCAAAGAAAATTATTTGTCTAGCTTTTTAATAAATAAACTTAATATATTAATGATAGACTAGGTTTTTACTAAAAATATTTATATTATCTCTGCGTAAATTTGTTTACAGGTTACATTTTGTTCGTTTTTAAGAAGTATTTTTTATTTAATGAACTTTTAAATGTAAAATTCTTAAGATTATAAAATTTGTTTTATGTTTTCTAGAAGCAAAAAACCTACAGTAAAAAAATCTGCAATAGTTGAAGAGACTCCATTATTTGCTCAATTATTACCATTCGCAAACCGAATGAATGACAAGGTTCAATTAGTAAATGCTTTGGCTTTTACTTTTATTATGGGATTCTCAATTTTTGGAATTGCTCTGTGGAGACTTTCAGCTCTTACTTAATTATTTAATTTTTGTAAAGCATTAATTTTTGATTCTTTGTTTTTGATTATTGTTACTAACCATTTAGAGGCAAGTCCCCTGGATATTGATCTATTTTTTAGAAATCTACATATATAGATATGTAGATTTTTTTCATTTTTGGAATTAAATTTTTCTTCAAAGTCTAATATTTCTTCTTCTGAGGACCTTTTTCGTAGCTCATCCACTAATGCATGACTAGAGGAATCGTTAAATAAGTTCCCAATATTTAAGCTTAATGTCATAAATAATTTATGTCCCTATTTAAGAGTTAGCCATAAATTAAATTTTTAAAAACTAATTTATATTTTTTATTTACAAATAATTTAATATTTAATCTTTTGGTTTAGCCAGAGGAAGAAGGCACTTATCTGAATCACAACCTGCTGGTCCTGCTTCAGATAGCTCTCCAACATCATATTTATTCAGAGCGTCAAAGAAATCATTATTAACTTTCCTCTCTATTACTTTATTTTGCAATGATATATATTCCTCTTTACTTATTGGTTCAAAAGGTAATCTTGGGAAAGTAGCGTTGGCACTAAATCGAGCAAGCAATGCCGCTGATATATATCCCTCATTATTTTCTATTGCATTATGAATAGCCTTAGCTAAATCCTCGATTTCATTTTCTCTAAATTCTACGGTTGCAGAGGTATTATGCTCTGTGTAAAATTTTTGCACTTGCATATAAAAATCAAATTGAGCTAATGCTGAAAAATTATTGATATCTATTTGGTCTGCGCCGTCTATATTTGCCCAACTAACTTCTGTAGGGATTTCAACTAACCATTCTGTACATCTTGGATCAAATGGATTATCGAGCAAGCAGCCATTTTCATCTTTATCAGATTGAGATGGAACAACTGAGTAACCATAATCCATGCAAGCTAAAGCAATTGGATCATTTTTTCTGAAAGTTATTCTTCTAATGAATCTTTGAGCTTTTGGCGGATGCCATCCTGGGGCTGCTCCAGTAAGAAGACTTTTAGTCCCAGCTGGCTGGACAGTTGTACATCGATTTGGTCTTCTTAGATTATGTTTATCACAATATTCCCAGACAGTTTCTTTTACTATTTTCCTCCAAGAATCAAGGAATTTAGCTTCTTTCTCCTTGAAAGCCTTACCTTCTTCGCTATTTGGCCTTCCTGCTTCCCACCATTTCAACCATGGCGTCCCAAAGGCATGGACACAAAAATCAAATAATCCAGTGAAACTTACTCCTACAATAGGATCATATTCCCTACTTTTTCTGTAACGCTCAACTTCAAATTCATGATTAAGTAAGCATGCTACAGAAAGAGCTGCTGCTTTAAAAGCTTTTTTTTGCTCTTCAAAATTTTCGGGATCTATCTGATTTAAATGAACTTCAGCCAAATTACAGTGGAAATCATTTCCCAAGATCTCCCCACAGGGGTTAAGTCCATATCTACTCATCCTGTGGTCTAGCTCTTCTTCAGAGAATGGACCATAACTACTATTTATCCAATTTCTTGCTTCATCCTTACCTTGCTCTGAGTAGATTTCAATAAATTCCTTTCTCAATTCGTCATATTTGAGAATGTCCGCATTTGACCTTGCGATTGCTTCTGGAGCAAATTGAATAGCTCCCTCACCTGAGTGGAATTGTTTTGTTACAGCATCCAAAACAGTTTGGTAAGTTGGTTTTGTATGGTAAACCCTAGTATGATTAGCCATCCTGAGGGCATCTTTTTCAGGATCTATTCTCCAATTACCATTCTCATCTTGACTCCATAAATTTTCTTTTGCCGATGCTGCTTCCTTATCATCTGAAGCAAATTGTCTCATTCCAGCACTTCTTCTTATATTCCCAGCAACTATAGTTACTGCAGCTTCATCAATTAATAAACAACACTCTACGGTACTCAATTTCCTGCCTATTGCCTTTCCAAGAAGTGATGCGACTCTGGAGTAGAGATCTTTCAATTTAATAGGATTTGCCATTCCACCAAAACCTTTTAATGATTCTCCAGCAGGTCTAATATCTTCCAAATTTATATAAACATCAATTTCTCTTTCAAGATTTTCATTACTTGATGCCTCAAGAAGATATTTATAGCTATCTACCCAGCCTCTTCTGCTATCTCCAACTTTGATGTGAAGATCTTTTCCTTTTATTTCTATTGATGACTTTTCTTCTCTTTGATCTTTAGAAGTTATTCCAACTTCACTGACTGATTTGATATTTATTTTGTTAATTACCGTAGGTAGATTATTTATAAAATGAGGCTCAATTATTGCACCTGTTCCACATCCCATCATTGCCAAGTCCATCATTAATGCGAAAGCTTCCCAATCAATTAAGTTTGTTGAGGTACAGTTGTAGGCTCCTGAGAAATTTTGGTTCTTATTAATCCAAGGAGTTCCGCCTATCCACAACCATCTTCCTGAAGGTTGGGCTTTTTGGTTACTTTGCATCTCTCTCATTAGGATCAATTCTTCATCAGAAAGTTTTCCTAATTCTTTTAATCCCGATAAATTCCTTTCGCCTACTTCGCTCCAGTTCTCCCTTTTGCCAGATGAAGTTTTTCTACTGTAAGATCTGAAAAAAACTGGATAAGCAGCTGGCGCAGTCTTTGGAAAATCATCTTTTTTAAGATTATTGGGATTGCTTTCTGAAGAAGCTTTATTTGGTGCAACAGTCACGATAAAAAATGTATGTAAATAACCCGTATTGGAAGAATAACTCTACCTGTGGCGTCTGCAACCATTCTTACCACTATTTAACGGTTTGTGTAGAATTATGTTTAATATGAAATCTTTGTTTCAAGAAAGGATATGGAAAGAATCCCTGAACCTGAATTAATGGTAGAAAAAGATCAGGTCATTTCTTATGACGAAGCTGATTTTTCAGAAGGGGAAGTTAATCTAATTAATCAAATAAGTTATTATCTTTTGAGAAAAAATATTTTTTTAGGTGAAAAAGATTTAATAGTTGATTTAGGATGCGGCCCAGGTAATATTTCTGAGAAGTTAGCAATAAAATGGCCTAATACTGAAGTAGTTGGAATAGATGGTTCTAAAGAGATGATTTTGAGAGCAGAATATAATAAAAGTATTTCTAGTAATCACAAAAAATTAAAAAATTTGCGCTACATTTGTTCTGACATAAAGGACATTAAATCAAATAATTTTTTACTTAAAAAAAGAATTAGTTTACTTGTAAGCAATAGTTTGATTCATCACATTACCAGTCTTGAAGATTTCTTCAGCACCTTAAGAAGTTTGTCTTGTGATATCACTGTGAATTTTCACAAGGACTTAAAGAGGCCATTAGATGAAAAGTCTGCTTTAGAACTCAAAGCACAATGTTCAAAAAAATATAATGAGATTTTAACTAATGATTATTATGCATCCTTAAGAGCTTCTTACTCTTTTAAAGAGTTAAAAAATTTCACTTTAGAGAATGATTTATCCTCTTTGGATGTGTTTGAAGAAGGTGATAATTATTTAATAGTCTATGGTAATGTTTAAGAACTAAGTGAAAGGCCCTTATATTATATAAATGAGCTTAGGTACTAAAATTCTAAATAATAAAGAAATACTGGATGCGGTAAATAAAAGAAGAAATTTTGCGATTATTTCACATCCAGATGCTGGGAAAACAACCCTTACTGAGAAGCTTCTTTTGTACGGAGGTGCCATTCAACAGGCAGGAGCAGTAAAAGCTAGGGGTAATCAGAGAAAAGCCACCTCAGACTGGATGGACTTGGAGAAACAAAGAGGTATTTCTATTACATCAACTGTATTGCAATTTGAATATGAAAGATCAGTAGTCAATTTATTAGACACACCAGGTCACCAAGATTTCTCCGAAGATACTTATAGAACATTAGCTGCTGCTGATAATGCAGTTATGTTAGAAGATGCTGCTAAAGGACTAGAACCTCAAACTAGAAAATTGTTTGAAGTTTGCAAGATGCGAAAAATACCAATATTTACTTTCATAAATAAAATGGATAGACCAGGAAGAGAGCCATTTTCTTTACTTGATGAGATTGAATCAGAACTTGGATTAAATACTTTACCTATTAATTGGCCAATTGGGAGTGGCGAGGAATTTAGAGGTGTTATTGATAGATTTTCGAGAGAGGTGATTTTATTTGATAAAGCCGTAAGAGGGAAACAATCGAATGAGAAAAGATTAAGTCTTGAAGATAAAGAACTATTAAAATATGTAGAGAGAGATTTACTTGAAAACTCACTTGAAGAATTGGAGGTTCTTGATGAGGCAGGATCGAAATTTGAAGAAGAAAAAGTTTTTAATGGCTCTTTAACCCCAGTTTTCTTTGGATCTGCTATGACTAATTTTGGTGTAAGACCATTTTTAGATAGTTTTTTAAAAATGGCACAAAAACCAACTTCAAGAAATAGCAATAAAGGCGATATTGAACCTGCAAGCGATGAATTTAGTGGGTTTGTTTTTAAGCTTCAGGCAAATATGGATCCAAAGCATAGAGATAGGGTTGCTTTTATAAGAGTTTGTAGTGGCAAATTTGAAAAGGATATGTCTGTTAAACATTCCAGAACTGGGAAAACAATTAGATTATCAAGACCACAAAAAATATTTGGGCAAGATAGAGAAGTAGTTGATGATGCCTATCCTGGAGATGTTATTGGTTTGAATAATCCAGGTATGTTTTCTATTGGAGATACTCTTTATACTGGTACTCATCTGGAGTACGAAGGTATACCATCCTTTAGTCCTGAAATATTCAGCTGGTTAAGAAATCCAAATCCCTCAGCATTTAAAAACTTTAGAAAGGGTGTGAATGAACTTCGTGAGGAAGGCGCTGTTCAGATTCTTTATGACTTTGATGAGAGCAAAAGAGACCCTATACTCGCAGCTGTTGGTCAATTGCAGTTGGAAGTAGTAACTCATAGGTTAAAAAGTGAATATGGTGTAGATGCAAATCTTGAATCAATGCCATATCAATTGGCTAGATGGGTGTCTGATGGATGGCCAGCTATTGAAAAACTTGGCAGGATATTCAATTGTAAAATAGTTAAAGATTGTTGGAATAGGCCAGTTATTCTTTTTAAAAATGAGTGGAATCTAAATCAATTTGTTGAAGACCATAATCAATTAAATTTAAACAAAGTTGCTCCCGTTGTTAGTGGAGTCGAACCAATTGTTTTATAAAGCCTTAATGGATTATAAAATTGGTTAATCTGTTAGTATTAGTAAAAAGATTTTGGATTCAAAAAGTAGTAAAAACAATGACGAAAAATCACCTTATGAAATTTTAGGTGTTAAAGAAGATGCTGCTTTTGAAGATATTCAGAAGGCTAGAGATATTAAAGTTAAAGAAGCCGGTGAAGATTTAATTTTAAAAGCAAAAATAGAATCCTCCTTTGATCAATTACTTATGGGGAGTTTGAAAGCCAGGCAATCAGGGAATGTAAGCTATGAAGCTGTGAGTGCCTCAAAAAAAGAAAAACAAATTAATCAATTTACTAATAATAATTTCCCATTGCTCTCTAAGATAAAAAATTTAAATAGTAACTCTAAAAACTCAAGCCAGTATAGCCTCCCAAAAATAACCCCCCCCTCATTTGATAATATTTCAATAAAAATATCCGTTGGGCTATTATTTGTAATTTTGTTATTTATTAGTCCAGACTCTAATAATAGACTTTTACTCTCTATTTCAACATTAATACTTACTTATACTCAAATTAAATCCGGGAAAAGATTTATAGGCTCTCTAGGTTGGAGTGTTACTTTTCTCTCAATAGGATTAATATTTGGAGGATTGCTTGAAAATAATTCTTTCATTCAGGAAGTATCAAACAATTCTTTATCAATACAAAAAATTCAAAGTATTCCGGCCATTGTTATTTTATGGCTAGGCGTAATTTTTTTATGATTGATTTTCTATCATCGATTTAATTTCTTCATAATTTATAAGATATTTATTCTTACAAAATTCACAAACCAACTCTGCTTTGCCATCTTTCTTGAGGATGTCCTCCAACTCTTTCTTATCAAGCATTTTCATCGCATTTAAACTTCTTTGTTTGGAACACTTGCATTTAAAACTAACTTCTTGGGAACGAGCTTTTTCAGAGATTGATTTATCGTCAATATCTGGAAATATATTTCTAATTAACGAAAGAAGATTATCTTTTGACTTAAATAGTTCTTCGCTGAAAGAATTAATTTCTTTGCATCTTTCTTCAAGTAGTGAGACTAGCAGAGGGTCAGTATCTTTTTTAGGTAAAACTTGAGCTAATAAGCCACCACTACAAATAACACTTTTATTTTGAATTTTTTCTCCAATAAATACAGCAGAGGGAGTTTGCTCTGAATGATACAAATATGAAGCTAAGTCTTCAGCAATATTCCCATTTACTAATTCAACAGTGCTTGTAAAGGGTTCTCCAAATCCACTATCTCTAATTACATTTAAATATCCCGTACCTAATGCTTTTGTAAAATCAAAAGAATATTTATTATTATCTATTTTGACAAGGTCCAATTCTAAATTAGGATTCCCTACATAACCCCTAACTTTCCCGTCTCTACCTGCATCAACTAGTAATCCTTTTAAAGGTCCGTCAGATCTAACTCTTAAAGTGACTCTCCCATGCATTATTTTCATCGAGCTTGCTAAAAGTAGTGAAGCACTAAATGCTCTGCCTAAGATACAGGTGGTTAAGTAAGAAAGGCCGTGTCTTTTTTTTGCTTCTAAAGAAGATTCTGTTGTTAAGACCGCAACTAATCTTATTCCTCCATTGGCTGCAGTAGCCCGAACTATCCTATCCTGCATGATTTTCTTTCATGAAATTTTTGATTTTCCCTTTTTCCAAGAATAATATCCTAGAA
>QCMA01000016.1 GCA_003214115.1 Prochlorococcus sp. AG-418-I21 | reverse complement strand
GCTTGCAAAGTTTTATTCTCTAGATTATTAATCTAGTTGGAATTTAATAATTGGCCATTATCAAATCACAAGATCACGACAAATTTAAAATTATTTAACAAAGTATCGACTAAATTTATAAAGATAAATTTTATATTTTTTTATTAGGCATATAATAATTTTAAATCTTACTAAAGTATTGGATAAAGCATTACTTATTATCATGGCGAAATGGCATGGTTTTGGAAGATGCAAAACAAGATTATCAAAAGATATTGGTAAATATAATTCGGCGAAAGTACAAAATGTGATGACCAAACACACAATTTCAGTCGCAAAATTTCTCCAAGAAAATAAACTGATCGACATTTCTATTGCCATAACTGGTTTGGGGGTTGGAAATTGTAGAAAATGGTCTAGAGAATTAGGCATCAAAAAATTTAATTTGCAGGGAAAAGGCTGCTTGGGAGAAAAAATGAAAAGGCAAATAACTATAAATAAAAAATTTTGTGCCAGACAAAAGATCAAAAATATTATTTTTATTGGTACTGACCTTCCAGATTTATGCCATCAAGATTTATTAAATACCCAAAAAGAGCTTCAACAAAATGATCTTATTTTAGGACCATCTAATGATGGAGGATATTGGCTTATTGGTTTATCAGAAAAAATAATTTCAACGCATCTATATTTACCTTTTATTAACATTAAGTGGGGTACATCAAATGTTCTTCAAAATACAATTGATAATTTTGCCTCTTTAAAATTGAAATATAAGCTTTTAGATAAAAAAATAGATATAGATACAATATTTGATATCGAAAATAGAAGGTAATCAATTTGTCTCAAATCTCAATTATCATTCCAACTATTAATGAAGCTAGTAATTTGCCATTATTGCTTTCAGACTTGTCAAATATTCAGAAAGAAATCGAAATCGTAATTGTTGATTGTGGAAGTGAAGATAAAACTATTGATATAGCAAATATTTATGGAGCGAAAGTATTTATATCCAAAGAAAGAAATCGAGGTTTACAATTAGGTATTGGTGCTAAGAATTCAAAAGGAGACTGGTTCATATTTTTGCATGCGGATACAAGATTAAATCATGATTGGTTTAGAAAAATTAATTCATATTTAGAGGGAAGCAAGAATAGTATTTACTATTTTGAATTCAAAATTAATCACAAAAAGATAATTTATAGATTCCTCGAAATTCTCGTTAATTTTAGAAGTAAATTTTTTAAACAACCGTATGGTGATCAAGGTTTAATTATTCATAGAACTACTTATTTCAAGAACAATGGTTTTAGAAAATTACCTTTGATGGAAGATGTAGATTTTTTAAGTAGATTGAACAATAAAAAAGAGTTAAAACAACTAAATTTACCAATTTATATAAGTTCAAGGAAATGGGAAAGAACTAATATTTTTCTACAAGCAATAAAAAACTGGCACTTTAGAAGAAGATGGTTAAAAGGCGAATCGTTAAAATCTATATATTCTGACTACTACAAAAAATGATTAATTTGCATACCAGAAAGCGCATTTAGAGCCCCTTGGTTCTAATATCCAACCTTGTCTTTTGTAAAATGAAACTACTTCAGCATCAGCAAAAAGAGTTACTTTAGAAATTCCAATATTTTTTAATTCTTTTAGGATATATTTCATTAACTCTTTCCCCAATCCAAGGCCTTGATAGACAGGGTTAATAGCCACATCCCAAACAGTTGCTTCTAGAATTCCATCGCCAGTACATCTTGCAAATCCTACTAGTCTGGGGAATTTATCATCATGACGCCATAATCCAACCACCAGAATACTAAAATCCAAAGCTCTTTTCACTCTCCTTATAGGCCTTCTACTCCAACCAACAGTTTGCAAAAGTTGATCTAGTTCTATTAGATCTAAATCTTTATTTTTACTACATACAAATATTTCTTCTTTCTTTGTTTGAGTGAACTCATAGGAATTTAAACCATAGAGATCTATTAGCTCATCCCTTGATATGCTGTTCGATTTTTTTATTAACGATCCTTGGTTTCTAAAAATCATTAAAAATTGGCGAATCCTTTTCGTTGAAGCTCAGAGAGCTGAAAATACAAACCCTTTTTTAGTCTTAATTCACTATGTGTACCCTCTTCAACTAATGATCCGTCCTTTAAGACTAAAATCTTATCAGAACTTTCAATAGTTGCTAATCTGTGAGCTATTACTAATGCTGTCCTTTTTGATAGGATTCTCTCAAGATCTTTCTGCAAAGTAGCTTCTGTGGAGGGATCCATAAACGCTGTTGCTTCGTCCATTATTAGAACAACAGGATTTCTAATCGCTACTCGAGCTACTGAAAGAAGTTGCCTCTCTCCAGAAGAGAGATTCCCCCCTCTTTCTCTTAGTAAAGTGTTCAAACCTTCTGGTAATTTTTTCAACAAATTATCTAACCCTAATTCATTACAAAGATTTTCTAATTCAAGATTGTCTACATTCGAATTTAATCTTAAATTATCCGCGACATTTCCACTAAAGATAAAGGTATCTTGCAAAACTACTCCCAGCATATTTCTAAGCGTTGCAATAGGAATATCTTTTATATCTATATCGTCGATTAAAATTTGACCTGTTTGAGGTTCATACAATCTACATAATAGCCTAATTATTGTAGTTTTACCTGAACCAGTGGGGCCTACAAAAGCTACATGCTCTCCTGGATTGATCATGAAAGATAAATTCTTTATGATATGTTCTCCTTCGTTGTAGAAAAAATTAACATTCTTGAACTCAATTTTGCCCCTAAATTTCTTATTTTCATTTTTGGCATTTTCTAAAAAATGTTTTGCAGAAATAGAATCCTTAATCTGTATTTCTTCATCCAATAATTCATTTATTCTTTCTACAGCTGTTAATCCTCCTTGTATTTGAGTAAATCTTTCTGCAAGCTGCCTTAGGGGTTCAAAAAGTCTTTGGGAATATAAAATAAAAGTTGTTAATGTTCCTAAACCAATATTTCCAGAAGTAACAAGATATCCTCCCACTGCCAAAACCAAGGAGACTGCAGCTAGAGAAATCCACTCTATAAATGCTGAAATACTACTGTCATAAAATATTGTTCCATTTACTGCTTTTTTATAAGCAACTCCAGTTTTGGAAAATTTCTTGCTATTGAAAGCCTCTCTTCTGAACATCTGAACCACTTCCAAACCTTGAAGATTCTCTTGAAAATCAGAGTTGAGTTGAGACAATTCTTCCCTCACTTGATAATTGGCTCTTCTGTAACGTTTTTGAAGCCAAATAATGAAATATGAAACTGGGATTTGAGTCAAAAGTAATAAAATAGCAAGTCCTCGATCAATTGAAAGCATTGTCAAAGAAATTACTATGAGACTGACAAAGTCAGCAATTACCCCAACCGCCCCACTACCAAAAACCTCGGCTAAAGCATCAACATCATTTGTTAATCTCGTTAATAGTTTCCCTACAGGCATTTTATCGTGATATTTAAGAGATAAAGATATTGAATGATCAAAAAGTTCTCTTCTAATTCTTGCTGTCAAACGTTGGCCTACTGCTTGGATATTGTAAGTTTGGTATCCTTGCAGAACCAATCTAAATAGAACAGTTATAAATAAGGTAAAGATTATGGCATTTATTGACTGCCCAAAAAAAGTTTTACTTAGCCAAACATCTGTACTTTCGTTTTTAAGAATAGTAATTGCTTGCCCCACCAATAATGGCTGAATAGCTCCAGAGAAAGACACGGGGAGCAAAACTATTAAGATTAAGTAGATTGTTTTTTTATCTTTAGTTAAATATTTACCTAACTTTTTAATCCTTCTAAAATCTTTCAAAAACATTTAGCTAATCTTCTATAAAGCATTAGTTGATTCTATTGATAAAATCGTATCTCTGAGATGTTTATCATCTAACCTCATTGATAGGGGGTTTCCAATAAGTCTTGCAGTTGAGTAAAAAAGATCGTCTATTTTAATTAAACCATTCTCTTTAAGAGTTTTTCCAGTTGCCACCAAATCAACTATTGCCTCAGCCATACCTGTAATTGGACCAAGCTCGACAGATCCTGTTAAATGAACTATTTCTACAGGTATATTTAATTCATCAAAATAAGATCTTGCAGTTTTTGTAAATTTACTTGCGACTTTACAATTTGCGGGAAGATCAGTTGGTTTGGAATAATAACTATTGTTCTTAACTGCCAATGACATATGACAACCTCCAAATCCTAAATCGAGTAACTTTGCGACTTTTAATTCAGATTCTCGTAAAACGTCATACCCAACAATACCCAAATCAGCCTGACCATAACTTACATAAACAGGAACATCTCCATTTCTTACTAATAAAGCTTTAGCCCTTTTGCAATTTGAGTCAAAGGTTAATGATCTATTATTTTCGTCCAACGCGTCAGAGAAATCTAACCCAGCACTTTTAAAAGTTGAAATTGAATCTTTTAACAGAGCTCCTTTTGGTAAAGCTATAGTAAACATAGATCAATTTCTTCAAAGGATTCTTCATTCTAAGTTAATTATGGAATTTAATAAAGCTCGGAATATAATCGGACTCAGAGTATTAAGTGATAACATCATTTGGTTGTGGGTAAAAGATAAGTCGGTTGTAGTTGTAGATCCATCTGTTCACGAACCAGTAATTAGATATATAAATGAAAACAATTATCACTTAAAAGCTATTTTGCAAACTCATCACCATTCAGACCATATTGGAGGGACGAAGTCACTTCTTGAAAGATGGCCCAATGTAAAGGTGATTGCTTCGTCTAAAGAAAAAAAGCGAATACCTTTTCAAAATGTATCTGTAGAGGATGGCGAAACTTTGAATATTTTAGGAGAAGAAGTAAAGGTAATTGAAGTATTAGGGCATACAAGCTCACATATTGCCTTCTTTTTGAATGAGAGAAATCCTGTTCTTTTTATTGGTGATACATTATTTTCTGCAGGCTGTGGAAGAATTTTTGAAGGAACTTATCAGCAAATGTATTCCTCACTAGAGAGAATCAAATCTTTACCAAAAAATACTCTCATATATTGTGCACATGAATATACTAAGGCAAATATATTGTGGGCATTAAATCTTAAGCCTAAAGATCAAGACATAAAAAATAAACTTTCGGAAGTTGAAAAAAAACTTTCTCTTAATGAATTGACAATTCCATTTTTACTTGATGAAGAGATGAAAATAAATCTATTCTTAAGAGCAAAAAATTTAGAAGAATTTACTTTTTTAAGAGCAAATAAAGATTTATGGGTTTAAATAGATTGGTATCTTCCTAAACAAATGTCCCCCAAACAAGTAATTAAAACATCAAATGCTCCAGATCCAGTTGGACCTTATAATCAAGCAATAAAAGCTGGGGATTTTATCTATTGTTCTGGTCAAATTGCTATAGACCCAGCTTTAAATGAAATAACATGTTTAGGTAATATAGAGAAGGAAACTATTCAAGTTTTAAAAAATCTTGAAGCAGTTCTTAAAGCCGGTGGAGCTAAAAAAGAGGATGTGATAAAAACAACTATTTATTTAACCGACCTGAGTAATTTTCAAATTGTCAATAAAATATATAGTGATTTTTTTAATATAGAGAATCCTCCAGCCAGGGCTTGTATAGAAGTTTCATCTTTGCCAAAAGGAGTTTTAGTTGAGATAGATTGCGTCGCATTTCTAGATTAATTTCTAATTATTGAGAAATTTGAAATATGAACCAATTGTGCACCATATTTGTATAGATTATTAGTTGATAATTCATCTTTGTTTTATGTCAGCAGCAAAGCTTAATATAGATGAACTAGAAGCAGGTTATCCTTTATTTTGCAAAGCTCTTAGACTATTAATTCTAAAAGGTAACTCAGTTAAAGATATAGAAAAAAACAGTTTGTTGGAGTCATCTTGAAACTTTAAATAGATGCCTACCTGGCAGATATAAAGCTCCCACATATTTAATGGCTTTAATCAAAAGAGATATTTCAAAGCCAAATAATTATTAAAAAAGACTAATCTTCTAAATAAAACTTATCAATATCCATTGAGAAGTCTTTTTCTTTGTCTGATATTTCTGCATCGTTTAAAAATATTGAAAGACTTACAAAATTCTTACCAAAGCTGATATTTGGATAGATATCCCTTTCTTTACATAATTTCTCAACTTTCTCCATGAATTTACTAATTTTTGAGTATCGTTCAAATTCAAATCTTTTTTCAATCCTCAAAGGTGATTCTCTTTCTTTCCACATTACATTTTTTATTCAAGACTAATTACACTATACCTTCAACAAAGTTTCTCAATAAATTTTTGAAGATAAAATTTTTAGTCACTCTCCCAATAATCAATAATCCCGCCAATTGTTAAATCGGTTTGAACTTCTGGATTAGGGCATGCAAATCTAGCGGCAGAGCCACTAGCAGTAAAAACCCAGTTACCTTCTCTAGCTCCAACAGGATCAACAGCAACTAATTTCTTTCCTTTATTATTTTCTAAAATTCGTAAATTCATATGACCTAAGCCAGCGACTCTTTGAGTGCAAACCATCCTTCCTAATACCTTCATAATTTCCACAATTTATATCCTCCTTTTTATGACTTGTCAGGATCCCAATGATCAATAATTCCCACAATCGTTAAATCGCTTGGATAAGATTTACTTCCCGCAGCTTCTCTAGCAGCAGAACTTCCAACACAAATAACCCAATCTCCTGGCTTACAGCCAACAGCATCAACTGCAACTTTATTAGAAGAACCATCTAATACAACTTGCAGATGTTTATGTTCAAAACCAGGAATCCTATTGGTAGAAACAAGTGGTTTTACAACCTTGCAAATTAACATAGTTAGTGAGCCTCCTCTGTTTTTTTATCTAAAGACATTCCAATAATTTGGGCGGAATGAATTTTGTCCCTATCTCTAATAGTAGAGCAAGTATGTAACAAACCTTGATCAACTAAATTTTTATATCTAATTGATATCGCATTATTAACTCTTTCACAATCATTTATTGCCCTCTCTTTTGCGCCGGGTACTTTTCCAGAGTAATCAAATCTTATTACTACCGGAATAGGTAGATCTTGAGAAACATTTAATCCAGTAAAAATCTTTACTCCAACATCTAAATCCGGAGCTCCTTCTTCGACTGTATCTAAATGAGCAAAATAAGTTAAATTTCTGAGATGTACTTCTTTGAAACCTATACCTACTCCAATAAACCTCTCTGCATGTCCAATATCTTCATATGAACCATTATGAAAACTCTTAACATAATCAATTTGAGAAATATTATTGATAATTAATTTATATGTAAATTTTTCCAGTCCACTGAGTTTATCTTTTGAAGATTGCTTAGAAATTGTCTGGCAAATTTCTCTTTCCGCATCCTCTTTCGAAAAATTTATTGTTGAATTATAAATTTCTAATGTAGAAATAGTTTTTTCTAAATCTATACCGCCATCGCTAGTTGATAAATGTATTTTTAATGAATCAGTGTCTGTATCAAGTCCAATTAACATCAAATCCACAGAAGCTCCGCAACAAAAGCTATTCTCTACAGCTTCTTTGAAAGCATATAATTTATTTCTACCTTCTGCTGCAGCTAACTCGTCATTACTACCATGAGCTGCGCATCCCTGATGTAAAGGATCTACTGAACTAAAATGATAAGTTACAACTTTTAAGTACCTGGTATCTTTATGAGCTTCATTAGGAACATTCTCTCTATATCTTTTATGTTCAGTTTTTACCCATCGATTAACGGTATTTTCAATATCAAACAGTGCTCCAGCATGGGATCTTCTCCTTACTGAACTAAAAGGTATTCTCATTACATAAGCAACTGAATGAGCTAACCTTCCATCTGAACAAGGAGTTATATCAAGTAGATGTATTCCACAATCTAAGAGAAATTTTTCAAAATCTTCCGCATCCCTACTTCCGGCAGCACCTTCAAGTGGATCATTGTTAAAAAAATTGTCGCTAAGTTTCTCATGCTGTTTGAAAGCACACCATGCATATAAAGCTCTCATATCAAGAGGTTTTACCCAAGATTTATCTAATACATGGAGAGGTAAATCTATTCCCAAATTTTTTCTTGATATTTTCTGAGCCTTATTTATAAAATCTTCGTGATGTTGGATTCGAGCAATTTCCTTGAGAGTTGGAACAATTTCGTCAAAATCACTTTTTATTTTGCTTTCATACCTAAATAGATTTTCATTTTGAATATTATTGGTTAATTTATGAGACTCTCCAGAATTTCGGAAATTATTTGATTCTTTAGTTTGTATATGTATATTTTCAGTAAAGGTTTTCATTGGAGCGGTTGGCCCCAATGTGAAATTCTTGGCTTTAGCCAGTCCTCTTAAAGGCATTATTTACTTAACCTCTTGCACCACCTGAAAAGGTAACGAGTTGTCCTTCACGAGTATTTCCACTAGATCCAGTTATCAAGAAATCTGGTTTTTCTGTTTCCTCATTCCTTTTAATTTCCATAGGGGGCATTGCGCTCATGAATCCTGCTCTTGATGGATTTCGCTTTCTAGAAGAAGCTCCCTCTGTGCCTGTTACCTTATCACCGCGATCCCAATCATCACCGGTTACGTTTCCTACTGATTGTCCTTCTCCAGTAATCCTTGATGCGACTCTTTTTTCAGGTGTCTTTGCAGCACGGTCTACCTCTTCAATTTCCATTTTTTGTTTATAAGTAATATTTTTATTCGGTTCAAATCTAAATTTTTCAGTACCAGTGACCTTATCAACTGCCATATCAAAAGGTCCTGTTACCTTTGAACCATTTTCATATTCATTACCTGTAACACCTTGAGTATTTTTTTCAGAATATTTATCTCTTGATGGAGATTTAACAGAGAATTCCTTCCACGAGTTGCCTGCCGACTTTTCCGGATTCGCATAAGCCTCATCATATGAAGGATTATCACAAGCTTGTGAGAGCTGATCTCCACCAACATAGGGAGTCCCTGTTAGATTTTTACAAGCACCTTTCTTAGCACCTGTCATTACTCCGCCAATTCCTGGTTGCTGTCCTGTAAGTCTGGCATTTGAATTGTTTCCAGAATTAACTGTTGCTCGGGATTTCATATCTTCTGAAATCTCAGTACTACAATTTTCATTAATCTGATCTAAGCCTGCGTATGGTGTTCCTGTTAACACTTTGCATGAACCTGGTTCATCTCCAGTTACTATTTCTGATCTTCCTGTCATAGTGCCGCTTATTAAATTTGACTTTGAAGAAAGGCTTAAACCTACTTTTTTAGCTTCTGGTTTTGGTTTTGAACCGCAAAACTTCTCATATTGTTGAGATCCTATGTACTCATCGCCAGTTACATTCTTACAACTCCCATGTTCATTACCTGTCATATGGTCAGATCTTCCAACCCCTGTACCAGTTACATTATTCCCATTGAGAGTGTTGTAACTGCCTACTTTTTCAAATGCTTTACCTTTTGGATTTGGCTCAGAGCCAAGATATTGATCTCCAGTTAATTGATGTCCAGAACCTGATTCATCTCCAGTAACTAGGGTTGATCTACCAGGAAGCGATCCAGATACTTTTAATCCATCGGTTGTAGTGCTGTGTTTAACCTTTGAAGGATTTCTTGGGACATCACCACAATACTTCTGGGATTGATTAGAAGATACATATTCAGTGCCTGTAAGGTTTTTACAAGTCCCTGGCTCATCGCCTGTGACCCTATCAGATCTACCAACTTCATTTCCAGTTACTTTATTACCTGATGTTGTAGAGGTAACAGTAGATCTAAGTGGTTGTTTATAACTTGGTCTTTCTTGACAAAATTGATCAGTAACTTCTGCTCCCATATATTGGGTACCAGTTACAGTTCTGCATGTACTTGCTTCATTACCTGTAGTTTTTACAGATCTATTAGCTTGAGTTCCAGTAACTATTTGACCTGAATCAGTTTCACTTTTACCAACTTTCCAGCTAGCATCTGCAATATTTTGTTTGGCACCATTTTTATTTGGACCACATGGTCTACATTTACCATTACCTTTTTTGCCAGTGGCACCGGTTTTACTTCTTAGCTCTCTCACTCTCTGAGAAATTTCTCTACTACTTAAATCTGGGTCTCCCCTTCTAGCTAATGAAGCGGCACTAGTATTTTGTTTAGTTGCTGATTTACCATGTTTAGATTGAGCTTCTCTTCTCGCCAAAACAATATCTCTACTTGTATTAGTAATAGGCTTTCTCTTCTGATTAATTCTTCTCTTAACGTTGGGGTTTAGGGACTTAGATTCTGTGCTAGTTGAATCCTGAATTTCTTGAATTTTATTTATAACTGATTTAACTGCGTTTACAGGACTTTCTTTTTTAACGTCAGTACGGGTTCTATCGGATGAAGTTATAGCTGATTTCCCATGAGTAGACATTGCTTTTCTTCTTTCTATTACTAACTCTTTACTAGATAAAGTTGTTGAAGAATTTATGTTTACCTGAGTTTTTGGAATATGTTTTGTAGCTGGTTTAGAAATATTATGATTATTAGGAGAAGACTGAGTCCCAGAAATCTGTATATCTTGAGAAGATCGAACTCTATCTTTGGTCGTTGAAGAATAAGCAGCAGCTTTTTTACCGCTATCACTCATAGCCTTTCTTCTTTCAAGTGCAATCTCTCTACTGGTTTTTTTTGACATGATCTTCAAGTTTAAATTCTTTAAAAAGACTTTTGGAAAACTTTCTCCAAAAATTTTTTTGGAGAAAGATATTAACTACGAAAAGTAGCTTTAACGTCCTTGGAAAACTACAAAAGCTGTTCCTTGACTTTGAGTGTAAGCATCGTATCCGATGATTCTTACATGATGATCAGGATATGCTCTATGGCATGCCTCTAATTCGCTCACGATCAAGTTAAGATCTTTTTCCCCAAAGAATGGGAGTTTCCAATAAGACCAATAAGTTTGCATACATCCACTTGGATGAACATGCTCAATAACTGGACTCCAACCTTGAGCAATTATGTACGCAATTTGGTCATATATTTCTTCCTGGGTCATCGGTGGTAAAAAACCGAATGTTTCCAGGGTTGCAACTGTTTGATAGTCGCTTACTGTGCTCTGGAAAGGCATAATTAATCAAAATGTGAATGAAAGTAATCGTAAAAACGAGATTTTAATAAGTCTGAGGAGAATAAATCTCCTCGATTTCGAAACTTGAGTTAACCCTGAACATCAAGTTTGTCGACAGTGTCAAACTCAAACTTAATTTCCTTCCAAGTTTCTAGAGCAATAGCTAATTCAGGACTATGCTTAGCAGCTTCCATGAGAATGTCTCTACTCTCTTTTTCGATTTCGCGACCAGCATTACGAGCTTTTACACAAGCTTCTAATGCAACTCTGTTAGCTGCAGCTCCAGCAGCTGAACCCCATGGGTGACCATGTGTTCCTCCACCGAACTGAAGGCAGGAATCATCCCCAAAGATCGCCAGAAGTGCAGGCATATGCCAAACATGGATACCACCTGATGCGACTGCAAATACTCCAGGCATTGAACCCCAATCTTGATCAAAGAAGTTACCTCTTGATCTATCTTCAGGAACAAATGACTCTCTTAAGTTATCAATATAACCAAGAGTTGTTTGACGATCACCTTCTAGTTTTCCAACAACGGTTCCAGTATGTAATTGGTCTCCTCCAGAAAGTCTCAAACATTTTGCAAGAACTCTGAAGTGAATACCATGCTTTGGATGTCTATCAATAACAGCATGCATAGCTCTGTGAATATGCAGAAGCATGCCATTTTTACGACACCAATTAGCTAATCCAGTATTTGCAGTAAAACCACCAGTTATATAATCATGCATGATGATTGGCATATCTAGCTCTTTTGCAAATTCAGCTCTTTCATAGAGTTCTTCAGGAGTGTTAGCAGTACAGTTTAGATAATGACCTTTAACTTCTCCAGTTTCCCGCTGAGCAAGCTTAACTGCTTCTGCAACAAACTCAAATCTTTCTCTCCAACGTTGGAATGGTTGAGAATTAATATTCTCATCATCCTTCGTTAAATCAAGACCGCCTCTAAGACATTCATATACAACTCGACCATAGTTTTTACCAGATAATCCTAATTTAGGTTTGATGGTACAACCAAGTAGAGGTCTTCCGTATTTGTTAAGTCGATCTCTTTCAACTACGATTCCGTTTGGTGGACCACCGCAAGTTTTAATGAAAGCAATTGGGAATCTAATATCTTCTAGACGTAGATGTCTTAGAGCTTTAAATCCAAAAACGTTTCCTACAAGAGATGTTAATACGTTTGTAATTGAGCCTTCTTCAAAAAGATCTAAAGGATATGCAATAAAAGCATAGAAAGCTTCAGGATCTCCAGGAACGTCTTCGATTCGATAACAACGTCCTTTATAAAATTCTAAGTCTGTAAGTAACTCGGACCAAACTGTTGACCAAGTACCTGTTGAAGATTCAGCGGCAACAGCTGCTGCAACTTCTTCTCTTGGAACACCTTCCTGACCTGTACATTTGAAACAGGCTAGTAAATCGGTGTCTAGGGGTACATATTCTGGAGTCCAGTAGGTATCTCTGTACTCCTTTACCCCTGCGTCATACTTCTTACTCATAAGGATAAATTTAGGTCTGTGTAGGGAAAATAATTATTGTGCAAAATTTAAAAATCTTGCTTTACTTAATTAGTCCTTTTGACCAAGAAATTCACCGTTACCTAGAGCAGGTTCAACTTCTCTATGAGGACGAGCAATAATGTGAGCTGCAACTAAACCGTCACCGACTCTTTCACAAGCGTCAGCACCAGCTCTTACAGCTGCGTTAACTGCTCCTGTTTCGCCTCTTACTAACACTGTGACATAACCGCCACCGACGAATTCACGACCAATAAGGCGAACTTCTGCTGCCTTTGTCATTGCGTCTGCTGCTTCGATTGCAGGTACAAGTCCGCGTGTCTCGATCATGCCGAGAGCGATACCCATTGTTTCTGTAGCCATTGTCTACTAAATACTAAATGTGGAATGTTCACTTCGAAGAATGCTTCATTAAGTACTTATAAGTCAAGCGTTTTCGACAAAATCTGCATTAATGTTTTTTCTATCATTCATAAGTTAAACTTATCACCCTTGGTACTATTGATATGTCAATACTTATGCAAATTAGTTAGTGCATCAAAACATACTGTTGTGTTAAGAAAAAATTTACATTATGTTATTTCCGTACGAGACAGGCCCTGTCTACACAGGTGTGGAATGTTCAACCTTTCCTGTCTCCGTATCAAGCTTTGAAGTAAGATAATATTCACAATAAATTTATTAGTTATTTTGAACCTTCCAGTCCTAACTATTGCGAGTGGCAATCAAAGGAAAGTATCTGAGATTTCAGAGATGCTGGATGTTTTATCTTTAAAGGTTGAGAAGCAACCAGAATATTTAAATGTTGAAGAGACTGGAAACACATATTTTGAGAATGCACTTCTAAAAGCAAAAGCAGCTGCTTTAGAGACTAAAACTTGGGCATTAGCTGATGACTCGGGTCTTGAAGTAGATGCTTTAGATGGTCGACCAGGAATTTATTCTGCTCGATATGCCAAAAATAATGATGAGAAAATTAAAAAATTAATTAATGAACTTTCTGATAGCCCTTATAGGAGTGCAAGATTTATAAGTTGTATGGTTTTGTGCGATCCCTTAGGAAACTTAGTTAAAGATACAACAGGAATATGCTGGGGAGAAATTCTTAAGAAACCCAAATATCCAAATGGGGAATTCGAATCTATTTTTTGGGTAAAAGAGGCTAACTGTGTTTACGGTGAGCTCTCACAATCACAACTAAATAAATTAGGTAGTAGAGGTAAAGCTGCAAAAATTATGTCACCTTTTTTTAAAAAAGAGATAGGTTTGAGTTGAAAAATTCTCAATAATTTGAAATCTCTTCAATTGCTCTTATAGCAGCAGCTGCTGCTTCTTCTACATCACCTTCTTTCCCGGCGAGAGTTAATCTACCAAAAGCTCCAACTGCCTTAACATCAACAACAGTTATATTAGATGCCTTTTCAGCTTCATTAGCTGCTTTTAAAACATAACCAGCTGGTTCAGTTTCTAATATAAACATGCTCATTCCAGATTGAATCATTGATCCACTTCTGTTTTGTCTATTTATTAAAACAGCATGATCGGGAGTAATAGCTCGAATAACTTCTGTCCAACTTGTTGAAGGTTTGGTTCTTTTTCTAACTTCACTTCCAATAGCATCTAGAACAACATCCCCAGAATGTAAAACAGTACTTTGATCTTTGTGATAAAGAGCAAGAGAGCCAAATGCTCTTTCAACAATCATCTGACCAAGTCTTACATTACTTGCTTTTAAGGCAATATCAGTGACTCTATGCACGGCCATCCCAGGTGAAACTTCCATCCAAAGGCATGAATCTCCGGGTATAGGTAAAAAACCTCTACTAACCGTCCCCATATATGCAGCTAATTGAGGTTGAAGAGAATCCAAAAAAACATATGTTCTCAACTCAATTTGCTCAACTTGACTTGCTTGTCTGGACACCAAAGACTTTTCTGAATCAGTTGTAATAAAACAGCTTGCACCACTGGCCTGAGATTGCACCTCAGATCCTGTGACAAGAGAACTGCCTTTTTTTCGTTCCCCTCTGTTTAAACTAGAAGTTGGTTCCATTCACGCGACTATAACGGATAATGGTTCATTTTTTCTATTAAATTTACTTGCATGCTTCCCACAAAACGATAACTTCAAGTAAAAGATATGCATTTTTATGGGAACTTCTCAAAAAAAAGAACCAAATGTTTCTGGTACTGAAAAAGAATTAACTCCTGATCAAACTCTTGGATTAGTTAGCCTAAGCTTGATGCAAAAACTATCTCAGAAAGACCCATCTTTTAGTTGGTTAGAAGAAGATAAAATTGAAAAAGTAAATCTTAAGAACCTTAGAGATAGATTGGAGTTAACGCAATTAGCTATAAATACCGGAGCACCTTTAACCACTTCAGAAGTCACAGCTTTAATTGGGGCAAAGCCCGGGAAATCTAAGTTAGAAAGAGCAGGATTATTAGCAACGAAAATAGCTAGAAATGTGTGGAAGATTTCAAGAATAAGTCAAGGAAATTCCTTCTACAGAAATTAAAATACGCCCCAAAAGTTTTTTTCATAATTCCCATTTAAGTATTTAAACATTCATATAAGTTTTTTAAATGTGTTCATTTTGTAAGAGAACTTATTAATTACTTTCTTTAATTAAAAAATTTATGCAAGCTTGAAATATAAGCTCTTGAAAATTTTTAATGAGTAAAGTTGAATTTAATAAGGAAACTGGGCCCAGGGAAGTTTTTTGTGGGTTAACTTCAATAGTTTGGCTCCACAGAAGAATGCCGGATGCATTTTTTCTAGTTGTAGGATCAAGAACATGTGCTCATTTAATTCAAAGCGCTGCTGGAGTTATGATTTTTGCTGAACCAAGATTTGGGACGGCTATTCTTGAAGAAAAAGATCTTGCTGGTCTAGCTGACGCTCATGAAGAATTAGATCGAGTGGTAAATGATCTTATTGCGAGAAGACCAGAAATAAAAACTCTTTTTCTAGTTGGATCTTGTCCAAGTGAGGTAATCAAATTAGATCTTGCCACTGTCGCAGAGAAATTAAATAAAAGATTTTTAGGTCAAGTAAGATTCGTTAATTACTCTGGCAGTGGGATAGAAACAACTTTTACCCAAGGAGAGGATGGCGCCTTAAAAGCTTTAATTCCATTAATGGAGTCATCAGATGAGGAGAAATTATTATTAGTTGGGACTCTCGCAAATAATGTAGAGGATAGGTTTAAAAAGATTTTTAGTAATTTAGGAATTTCAAATATTGAGAGCTTCCCACCCCGTCAATCAACAGAATTACCAAAGATTGGCAAAAATACAAAAGTTTTATTAACTCAGCCTTATTTAAGTGATACCGTTCGAGACCTAAAACATCGTGGTTGTGAAATAATTTCGGCTCCATTTCCTCTTGGTATCGAAGGAAGTACTCAATGGTTTTTAGCTGCAGCGAAAGTTTTCAAAATTGGTGAACTTAAAGTTCATGAAATTATTTCCCCTTTAATTAATAGAGCAAAACTTGCTCTTGAATCGCACAAAGAAATACTTAAGGGGAAAAGATTATTTCTTCTTCCTGAATCGCAACTGGAGATATCTTTGGCAAGATTTTTACACAATGAATGCGAAATGGATCTTATAGAGGTAGGGACTCCTTACCTAAATAAAGATTTAATGAAAGAGGAGATTAATTTATTACCTGATAATACAAAAATTGTCGAAGGGCAACATGTAGAAAAACAATTAGATCGAGTGAGAGAATCTAATCCAGACTTAGTAGTTTGTGGAATGGGTTTAGCTAACCCTCTTGAGGCGGAGGGGATTAGTACTAAGTGGTCAATTGAAATGGTATTCAGTCCAATTCATGGAATTGATCAAGCCGCAGATTTGGCTGGTCTCTTCTCCAAGCCTTTAAAAAGAAATCAAATACTTACTTCAAAAACTTTACTAACTCATTAAAAACTATGGAATTAACTCTTTGGACGTATGAAGGACCACCACATGTTGGTGCTATGAGAATAGCCTCGTCAATGAAAGACATTCATTATGTGCTTCATGCCCCCCAAGGAGATACATATGCAGATCTTCTCTTTACAATGATCGAGAGGAGGGGGCAAAGGCCTCCAGTAACTTATACAACTTTTCAGGCGAGAGACCTTGGAGGAGATACAGCTGAATTAGTGAAGAAAAATATTAAGGAAGCAGTTGAACGATTCAAACCCAAAACTCTTTTAGTCGGAGAAAGTTGTACAGCAGAACTAATCCAAGACCAACCTGGAGCTCTTGCAAAAGGGATGGGGTTTGATTTGCCGATTGTGAATCTTGAATTACCTGCTTATAGCAAGAAAGAAAATTGGGGGGCCTCAGAAACCTTTTATCAATTAACAAGAACCCTTTTAAAAGAAAAAGTAAGCTATTCAAAAAAAATAAGTCCTTTAAGATGGAAGGGATTTGGGCGTAGACCTAAAGTTAATATACTTGGCCCTTCATTACTAGGATTTAGATGCAGAGATGATGTAATCGAAATCCAACGTATACTTTCAGAGCAAGGAATAGATACAAACGTAGTTGCGCCATTAGGTGCTAGTCCAGATGATATTGAAAGACTAATTGATGCTGACATAAATATTTGTCTTTATCCAGAAATTGCGGAAGCATCATGCGAATGGCTTAAACGGAACTTTGGAATGGAATATACAAACACTATTCCAATTGGAATAAAAAATACAATTGAATTTATAAATGAAGTTCATAAGAAATTAGATTTTCCTTTGATGAATAAAAAAGAATTAGAAAATAAATCAAAACTTCCTTGGTACTCAAAATCAGTTGACTCAAATTATCTAACTGGCAAAAGAGTTTTTATTTTTGGTGATGGAACACATGCAATTGCAGCAGCCAAAATTGCCAAGGAAGAATTGGGTTTTGAAGTAGTGGGTCTTGGAACATACAGCAGGGAGATGGCCAGACAAGTAAGAGCAACTGCAAAAGATCTAAATCTAGAAGCTCTGATAACTAACAATTATCTAGAAGTGGAAGATGCCATGAAAAAAGCTGCCCCTGAACTAGTTTTAGGGACCCAAATGGAAAGGCATAGTGCAAAAAGACTTGGCATTCCATGCTCAGTAATTAGTACTCCAATGCATGTTCAAGATGTTCCTGCAAGATATAGCCCTCAAATGGGATGGGAAGGCGCAAATGTGATTTTTGATGACTGGGTACATCCCCTAATGATGGGCTTAGAAGAGCATCTTATTGATATGTTCAAACATGACTTTGAGTTTGTTGATGGTCATCAAAGCCATTTAGGTCATACAGCGACAAACACAAAGGAACTTTTA
Organism: Prochlorococcus sp. AG-418-I21; assembly: GCA_003214115.1. Classification (GTDB taxonomy): domain Bacteria; phylum Cyanobacteriota; class Cyanobacteriia; order PCC-6307; family Cyanobiaceae; genus Prochlorococcus_A. The sequence continues at coordinate 4,868 of QCMA01000016.1, read as the reverse complement.
AATTCTGAAGAAAAAAAAGAAAAAAATAATAAAGAAGGAATTATCTGGACTGAATCTGGTAGAGCTGAATTAACAAAAGTTCCATTTTTTGTAAGAGGCAAAGTTAAAACAAATACTGAAAAATACGCAATCTTGAGAGGAATTCCAGAGATAAGCGATGAAACTCTTTACGATGCTAAAGCATATTTCAGTTAATTTTTACTAATAAACTATAATTAAGTCATGAGTATTTTCACTCATAATCTAATAGATTTAATCCTAAAAATTTAGTTATAAGAACATATTTCCGGCTTTTAATACAATTAAATACATATTTGTTTAGAAATATATTTCATGTGTATTTGCGCTGCAAGAATATAAATAATAATGTGTTTTAAGCTTTAAATGACAAGTACTATAAATAGACCTCTTGATGGAGAAGGAAGTGTTCAAGTAAAGCAAGATCCAAAAATAAATATTGAGGAAGGGGCTTTAGTTATTGCCGTGTATGGGAAAGGTGGCATCGGAAAATCAACTACATCATCAAATCTTTCTGCAGCATTCTCAAAATTAGGTAAAAAGGTTTTACAAATTGGATGTGATCCGAAACACGATAGTACTTTCACTTTGACGCACAAAATGGTTCCTACAGTTATCGATATTCTCGAAGAGGTAGATTTTCATAGCGAAGAATTGAGGCCTACCGATTTCATGTTTGAAGGTTTTAATGGCGTAATGTGCGTAGAAAGTGGAGGTCCTCCTGCTGGGACAGGGTGCGGGGGATATGTAACTGGTCAGACAGTTAAACTATTAAAAGAACATCATTTATTAGAAGATACTGACGTTGTTATTTTTGATGTCCTAGGAGATGTAGTTTGCGGAGGATTTGCAGCTCCATTGCAACATGCAAATTATTGTCTAATTGTTACTGCTAATGACTTCGATTCAATATTCGCTATGAATAGAATTGTCTCCGCAATTAAAGCAAAAGCAAAAAATTATAAAGTCAGACTAGGTGGGGTAGTCGCAAATAGATCAAAAGATACAGATCAAATTGATAAATTCAATGAAAGAACAGGTTTAAAAACTATGGCCCACTTTAAAGATGTCGATGCCATTAGAAGATCAAGACTAAAAAAATGCACCATTTTTGAAATGGAACCAACTGAAGATGTTATTGAAGTTCAAAATGAATATTTATCTCTTGCCAAAAATATGCTTGAAAACGTAGAGCCTTTAGAAGGTAATCCACTTAAAGATAGAGAAATTTTTGATTTATTAGGATTTGATTAGTCTAAATTAATCTAATCCAACCAAATGGCTTGTTAAATCATAAGTTTGTTGAGAGGTCTTCGTATTAATTATTCTTTTTGACAACTTTTGAGAAAAAGCTTTTCTGCCAGTTTTCTGACGATTTCCCCAGCTCCAATGGACTGATGGTTTAGCAAATTCTTTATAAGTTGCCACTTGAGCGACCCTCTCTCCTGCCAGTCTTTGTGAAACATATCCTTTTGTTATGAATTTTTGAAATATCGGGAAAAGTAATCTAAACAACCAAGGTGTATCTCTAAAAAGTTTTGTATCAGCAACACATCCAGGATATAGAGAATTTATAATAATCTTATGTGCAGGATATCTTTTTGATAATTCCTGAACAGTCACCATATTGCAAAGTTTACTATCCTTATAAGCCTTACCAGGCTTAAATTTCTTTCCATTCGCCATACTTATTGGAGATAAAAAACCATTTCTGAATCCAGATAAATCTCCCAAATCAGCTGGGGCAGGAATGGGAATTCTTCCTCCAAGTTCTGAATAATTAGCCGTAACAGTCCCTAATACTGTAATTCTTGGCTTGAATACATTTGATTTGCCATTTAAAACAATTTCTCGTTCAGAAGATAAAATATTTTCCATAAGTAGGTTTATCATAAGAAAATGCCCAAAATGATTTACTGCCATAGAGTTTTCAAACCCCTGAGCAGACCTTTCAGGTCTCTTAAGTCTCGGTTTATAAACTGCTGCATTACAAATAAGAGAATTTATTGGCTTCTTGAATCTTGCTAATATTTGATCGCAACCTTTTCTTACATCATTCAAGTTAGAAAGATCTATTTCTATAAAGTGAACATTTTTAACTTCCTCTTTTGTCAAGGATTCTTCAGCTATTTTTCTAGCTCTTTTATTTGATCGATTAACTGCTATAACCTCCCATCCAAATCTTAATAGAGGTTTTAGAGTATTTAATCCAACTCCTGAAGTTGTTCCTGTTATTAGGACTAAACCCTTAATGTTCTTACTCACTAGCAAAAAAGTTAATTGAAAAAAGAAAAGTAAAATGATTCAAGATCATCCTTATCAACGCCATATTACTCTGATAATGTCCCTAGAAATTATTTGATCCTGATCCTTCATAAATCTTTGCTCACCTTCAGAAGAGAATAAATCATCAAACTTATCTGTTAAAAAATTAAATCTATATTTTTCGTATAAAAATGAGTCTTCAATTTCCCTTAATCTAGTCAACCTTACTTTAGAACTATAGCCAAGCTTAATCAGGCTTATTATTGCTAAAAGAGAAAAGCTAATTTTTATAATTAAAAAAATTAATGATACAAAATTATCCTGTTTCTGTCGTCTTCTTATAAATACAGAACCTAAATAATTTTTGTGGGAAATACTATTTTTATAAAAAGATTTTGGCAAATTAAGTACTTGATATTTTTACTGAATAAATCAATTCAGTCTTACTTTATTATTACCTTATAAATTTTAAATTTTCTAATAGAATTTAGTTCCTACCTAAACTAATTCCTAGTCTTAGTGCTAAAACTCCTGCATGCATAACAACTATGAGACTTAATGCAATAAGGTTTATTGTTTGAGTTGGCTCCATGGTAAAAAAATTATTTTCTATATTCTCCACCCAAAAGAGAAGATTTGAAACACTATTACAAAATGATGTTACGTAATTAACAAATTGAAAGAAAAAATTTATTGAAAATTATCATAATTAAAACTACAAAGTTAATTTTGGGAATAGAAAATCAGGCTTTAATTTTTTCGACAAATAATTTACCTGGATTTGATCAAATGGCTTTAGATTTAAATTCTTTAGATCAGACAATTTCGAATCCTGAAATAATTCTCACATTGAGGTTCTACTATTGGACTGGGGATTGGCTTTCAATTGGCTATCACCAAAAGGAAATTCCTCTTCATTGGGAAAATTTATTATCTAATGGTGAAATTAATATTGTTAGGCGTCCCTCTGGAGGGGGGGCTGTTCTGCATTCAGGAGGCATAACATATGCATTAACATTTAAAAAAACTTACTATAAAGTCTTAAGTTATGAAATGGTTAATGATTGGTTAATTAAAAGTTTTAGAGAATTAGGTCTAAACTTACAATATGGAAATTTACAAAAATCAGGCATTAAAACAAATTGTTTTGGGACTTCATTAATTTCTGATTTAGTTGATCAGGATGGGTTTAAGAGAATAGGTAGTGCCCAATTTCGTAAAAAAGGTGCATTCCTTCAACATGGAGAAATTCAAACAAATCCTCCAAGAGATTTGTGGTTCAAATTATTCAAAGAAGAAGCTCCACCAAAAGTAAATTTAAAACTAACAAATGATGAAATAGTTCAGCATTTGAGAAGTTCATTCCTGAAAAATAAATCAAATATAAATTTCAAAAATATTGCCATAGAAAATAAAAAATAGAAAATTTTAATGACAAGAATTATTAAAGATCTCCTTTCTGCTTCATTGAATTAATTATTCTTGGCAATTCAATTCCCAAGGGATAATGATTTTTAAAGTTTAATTTGTTAATAATCTCTGAAGACAAATTAAAACCTAATTTATTCAATACAAAGTTTCCAATTTTTGACCTATCAATTATCCCCAAAGGGATATCTGCAGCATTGAGAACCAATAAAAAACCTTCATTTGTTTCTTCAAGTCTTTCTATAGTTCTCCATAATTTATCGTTATAAGATACACTTTCAAAACTATCTATTGGTTTCTTAAAATTTCCAACAAAGTTCCGTTCCCATTTTTTTAAGGAAACAGTTTTTAAAATATTCTCATCAACAAAACCAGTCCATCTACCGTTATTCGTAACAAAAAAATATTTATCCGATGCATCCTTTTTATTTTTTATTAATGTATTAAACTCTGAGAAATTAGAATCGTATTCAATCTTCCTCAAAGGCTTTAATTTGATCTCAGAAATTTTACTAAATTTAAGTATGTTCTCAATTTTAAAAAATTGACTTTCAGATTTTGAAGAATTAACTCCAAATAAGCCCAAAAAAGAAAGAATAAAACCAAAGTAAAAGTTAAATCTTAATAAACAAACTATCCCAAAAAATAGAACAAGAAAAGATAATAATAAATTTACTTTATTGAGGAAATTTCTTCCTTTATTTTTACACCCTGAGAAATGCCAAATAATACTTTTTAATAAATTTCCCCCATCTAAAGAACCAATTGGAATCAAATTTAAAAAACCTAAGAATAAATTAAATATACCCACTCTAGAAATTACATTAACTGCTATTTGTTCTTGAGATGCACTGTTATTACTTATTAAAAGTAGGATAGATGCTGTAGCGAAACATAAGAGAGGTCTAACAATTGCAATTTTTATATTACCTAATGCAGTTTGGCAATACTTATCTATTTGTAAAATTGCTCCTAGAAAATAAAAAGTAATTTTTTTTATTTTTACACCCTGATTAAGTGAAACAAACGTATGAAAAACCTCATGAAAAATAATTGAAGATAATAAGAAAAAAGAAGTTAAAAATCCTATAATCCAAGATTCTTTAATATTATAAATATCACCTGAAGTCAAATTAACCTGATTACTTATACTCCAT
>QCMA01000015.1 GCA_003214115.1 Prochlorococcus sp. AG-418-I21 | reverse complement strand
ATTGATCAGGTAAGGTTTTTTGGACGCTAACATTCTTTCAATGGCAGGTTTTACGTCATCAGGTTTAGTAACTGTTTCTGCTGCTACAGTAAAAGATTTTGCAATATCAGAAAAATCAATTTGAGGATTAGACAAATCAAATGCTAGTGGAAGTTCTCTATTCTTGATTCCTCTTTCCTCCCAAAATTTACCAATATTAAGCTGAAGTAAATGATAGGATCTATTCTGACAAACTATAAATTTCGCAGCAATCCCATGTCTTGCGGCTGTCCATAAAACTTGTATGGTGTACATACTACCCCCGTCTCCTGAGAAGCCAATTACTTCTTTATCTGGATATGCCAGCTTTGCACCAATAGCACCAGGGAAACCAGTCCCTAAAGACCCTCCCCTTGTTAACATTCTATCACCAGGTTTGAGTCCAGGTATGTATTTATTTATAGGGGGGGAATTAGTTAATGCCTCGTCAAAGATAATATGATTTTTTGGTAAAAGTTCCGAAAGTGTTTTGATAAAATAGCCAGATTTCATAGAGAATTGTTTACCATCATATTTTTCAGAAGGATAAATAGGCTTCACTTCGTAAAGTTTATCAACATCATTTTTAATGACGGGTGAATTCTTCTGCAAATTTTCTTTTCTAGATTTTGCTTTTGTTTTCCAACTATCTGGAAGATTCATGACTTTATCATTTAATGCATCAATGACAGTTGCTGGTTTTGCAACAAAGGAAATATCAACTTTATGATTTTTTGCGATTTGATCAACATCAGTATCAATGTGTATGACTTTTGTATCAGGTTTAAATATGTTTCCCAAGCAAGGATATACTTCAGGCAATAAATAACAACCCAAAGCAATACACAAATCACATGACTGCATTATTGGTAAACTAGCATCTCCGAACATATGGCCAGTACTTCCATAATTTAATAAATGATTATCTGGAAAATTTATTTCTCCTCCATCAGCTGAATATACTTTTGCACCAATAGTTTCTGCTAATTTTATAACTTCTTCATTTCCACCAGTCCATGCAACTCCATCTCCCAAAAGTAAAATTGGATTTTCTGCTTCTTCTATCAAAGAAGCAACTTTTTCAAGATCTTCATTAGAGGGTTTAGTAGAAAAACTTGGTATATGTGCGGGATAAATATCTTCCGTTATTTCACTATCAAGAATATCTTCAGGTAAGCATAAATAAACTGGTCCGCATGGAGGTGTTGATGCAATTTTGATAGCCCTTCTAACCATTCTTAAAAGACTGCTAGGATGCTGGACCATTGCAGACCATTTAGTTACTGGTTCTGCCATGGCTACTAGATCAGCAGCCATTTGGGCATCCATAGCTTGGTATTTAATTCCTGCATCCCCTCCAATTACAACTAATGGGGAGTGTCCTCTTTTTGCTTGATAAAGATTACCAATTGCATTACCTAACCCAGGGGAACTATGTATTTGAACTAATGCGGGTTTGAATCTAGCTCTTGCATATCCATCTGCACAAAGAACCGCAATTGATTCTTGAAGAGTAAGAATATATTTCATTTCAGGCACATCACTTAGAGCATCTAAAAACCCCTGCTCAACCGTTCCTGGATTGCCAAACATATGATCAAGACCGTTTGCTAAAAACTGTCTTAAAATTGCTTCATGACCTCTCATAATAGTTAAAAAATTTTTTAAAACTAATTTTTGGGAGTAAGTTAATACTCCCTAAATTTTTACCATCCATATTTTTTTAGACCTTCCTCAAGAACTTTTACCATAAGCTCTCCAACAAGTTGAGAATCTTGAGTAGATCGACCTGTTAAGAAAGGGTAATCTAAAATTGTTGATAAAGTCCTGCCTACACCTCCATGATATTTACCATTAGGACCTGTGGCATCTCTGAGAATATATTCAAGAGGATAAAATGGAGGGCCAAAGTTGGCTGATGTGTTCATAGGTAAGTCATCATAGCCGTACATTTGAGCAAATCCAGTTCCCTCTTTATAGTCATATTCTCTTGCATGACCGGTAACATTCTTACCCCATATAATACTTTTTCGATCAGTCCAATCTCTCGCAAAAGCGAGGCAAGTAACACAGTAACATTCAGCTGCAATTAATTTATCTCTATTCACATAACCCAAAATTAGATTATGAAGTCTTTCATTATTTACCATATCTACCATCGGACCACTACCACCAGGGAGCAGTAAAGCATCATAGGGGTCTACAAATTCTTCCCAAAATTCATCTCTCAAATTATGGAATTTTTCTAATTCAAGGCCAAATTTATCACTATTAAAATAAGGCATCAAAGGTAATTTATGACTTAAATTAATCGGAGATGATAGTAAATCAGATGTATCCACTTCTTTTGTCCTAGATGCAAAATGAGGACTTGTTACACATTTATTTAAAGGAGGATCAATATATTCTTCATCCATACTTGGAGGAAGAGCAGGTGGTTTGCGGCCAAATGGGGTCATAAAATCTAATTCATAACCAGCTCCCTTTAGAACATCAAGCGGTCCAATAAGTTCTTCACCCCAATATCCCCACTCAGAGAGGACAACTAAAATTCGTTTTTTCATAGTAATAATAAAATTAATTTAAAAAATTTGTTTTAAAAGAAATAATTTAAGGACCATCTCTTATAGCCTTTATAGCGCTTTTAAAGAATTTGACGTAATTAATTTTTTTCATTTCCTAGCATCTATTAAATTAAAAGCAATACAAATTCTTTCTTCAGAAGATTTAAATTTTGTAGTTTCATGTGGTAAGTAGCTTGGGAAAAGAATTAATTCACCTGATGAGGGAGCTATAGATAATTTTTTATAGGAAGGAAATAATAAATTGCCATATTCATTGGAGATTTCAGAAACAATATCAGGAGTTTTTAAATAGAGTACGCCACTAACTAATGAATCAGGATGTATATGTCTTTCTTGCCTCCCCTCAGATTGAAGAATAACAGCCCACCCACTTAATTTAAAATTTATTTGATCATAATTTCTTTCAAAGTTTAAAGAATCAAATAAATATTCTTTTGCTAAATTAAGTAATCTTTTATAAATTAGCTTACTAATATTACTTCCCTCATCAGCTAAGATTTCATGAGTTTGGAATCCATTTTTGGTAGGTTTTTCAGGTCTATTCCATACTAAGGTGGGACTATTTTTTATTAGTTTGATTAATGTAGAAATAACCTCATCAGATTCGTCAAGAAATTTTTCTCGTTTTACTAAATTTTGGGGGTCAAATTGTCTGACATCTCCAAATCTTGATTGATATTTTTCAGGTAAATATGTTAAGGCTGCAATAAATTTAGAATCTTTTTCAGAATCATTTACTTTAGAAAGGTAATAAAAAGATTTTTCCCAATCTTTTTTTTCTATAGCTAGATACACTTTATCAATATTGGTAGAGTCATCTCTGTTTGATGTAAGTCTTTCCAAAATCTTTTTTTTGATATTTTTACCTTCAGGTGCACTAGGAACTATCTCTAATGCTTTGTTTATAGAATTCAATGAGTCTTCGAATCTGTTTTGATTGTATAAAAATAAAGAATAATTGTAATATCCCAAAAATTGGCGAGGAGTAATTTTAATTACTTTCAAATAAATTTCTTCTGATTTTTTGTAGTCCCCTTTTTCGGATAGTACGATCGCTAAATTTGACAGAAGTGATGGGTTTTCTTGGTTGTATTTAATTGTCCTTTTTAAAATAGAAATTGCTTCTTCTAAATTTCCAAGTTTTAGGAATACTTGAGATAGAGGGAGAGCAAATTCAGCTTCTTTAGGGTTCTTATTATTTAATATCTCATATATTTCTCTGGCTAATTCATCATTGTTTGTTTGTATTGCAGATTGCCCTGCCAAAAAAAGTATGGAAGGATCCCAATTACTTTTAGTTTGAAAAGATGTTTTACTAATAAAATCCAATATTTCTGAATATTTCTTTTGAATGTGTAAAACCTTTATAAAATTGAATAATAGGGCTTGATCAAGAGGGTTTAAATAGAATGCTTTTTTGAATTCATTTTCAGCAGTTAAAAAATCTCCTTTATTAGCGGCGTTAAACCCATTATTATTAAATTCTTTTATGAGTGTATTAGACATTTTTAAAAATTAATAATAGAGAGATTGTTTCGTAAAATCTCTCAAGAGTTATCAAGCTAATTGAAATTCTTCGTCAAGTTCAGCATCTTTTAAGCTTTGCTTTACACTCTCATTAGCATTAGTAATTTTGAGAGTGTAATCAGCTCCCGCTCTTTGTTTCGTAAATAACAGATAATTCCATCCTATATCTGAAATCTCATCAAGATCATTTAAATCAAGAATTAGTCCTCTTACACCATTTAAATTTTCTACCGATTTCTTTAATTTACTAACTGTAGAGCGTGTAAGTTTGCCCTTTAGAGCAAAAGAAGCAATTCCATCCTCAAATTTAATAAGATCAGCATCAAAAGTTAATCCTGCTGGAGCAATTCTACAACGTATTTGTAATGCCTTATCAGACTCTGGCAGGAAAATATGCATTTTTTCCTTATCAAAGTTGTCGTAAGATTTACCTGCAATCCAAACTTCAGATAGTTCAATACTACCTTTTGGCAGAAGATCAGGAGCAACTCTTAGGATATTGTTTTCCCATGCATTTGGTTCTGGACAGAAGAAAAAGTCCATAGATTGTTTATTTATAAGTAAATTTGTATAAATTGCGGCCAAATAACAAAGCTCAAATGAATGATAACCTGCCATGGAGTGGCTTCCCTTACCACGTTCAGTTCCTAAAGCATAAGGTTGCCCATTTGCTAAAACATTAAAGTATATTCCACCTTCTTCATAATCTAGAAACCAACCATTATAAAAGGCAGTTCCCTCACGAGCAAACTTTAGGTATTCAGGTTTGTCATCGTAAACCCCAGCCATTATGTAATAAGCAAGTATACCCTGCTCTTGTTGCCACCAAGCTTTTCGATCATGCCAAACTAATCTATGATTCTCTTCTCCATCTTTTAAGGTTCTTTCCATCATGTCGTACCAACCGCCTCTTTGGTTATCACAACCAGAACCTGGAATTGCATCAGCTATTTGATGAGCAAAAACCTTATAACTTTCTTTTGGTTTAAGGCTATGCATTCTTGTTAAATTCCAAGCAACTTTTAAGTTATGACCTACTACACATCGAGCTTGATGAATACCCCAGTTTAAATCATGTGACCAATCTTTATAAAATTTTTCATTCATAAATGGACTGTATCCATAATCAGGAAAATGCTCACAAATTGTATCGAAAGTATCCTCCAAGAAAGTTGAATAGCTTTCATCTTCTGTAGCTAAATAAAGGTTAATTAAATATGCAGGAGCGTGATCTCCAACTGAGTTCCAATTTTTCTTAGCTTTATTAATTCCTAATGAATCAGCTTCACCGTCGAAGGTAACTGGATCAATATGAGAGTAATAACCTCCAAAAGGACCATGGTCTTTGTAATAACGATTAAGGAAAGATATTGTATCATCAAGATCCTCCTTGATATGGTTTCCTCCCGTAACTCGATAAGTTTGAGTTGGTCCAGCTAATGCATATATTTGCTCATAACAAGGTATTGCATTACCTCCTTCATCCCCTCCTGCAGTTGAACCCATATATTTCCTCACACTTCCATCAGATTGAATATCAATTTGGCTATACCAATAGCAAATTCCTTCTGACTTATTTTGATGGCGAAAATGTTTTTGCATATATTCAGTTCCTTTTTTTGCCGCATCAAGAGCTCTATCGTCTCCTGTAATTAAATATGCTGAGGCAAATCCATAAACTAGTCTTGAAATAGTATCAAGATTTTGGACTCCATCCAATTTTGCACCTTCTGCACTTAAATCAGTTCTGAAATTTTTAAAATCTATTGTTTCACCCTCATAAACATTAAACTGCGATTCAAGATAAAAATTAAGTAATTGTTGTATCTGTTTTATCCACCAGTTTTGCTCTTCAAATCTCAACTCATTAGTATTTCGTCCGAATAAAAGTAAATGCTTTGCCTCAAATTTTAATCTATCGCTTTCAGGATAGAAAAGTCCATATGCATGAACAAATCTTCCTTCAGTAAGAATATCTTTCAATTCAGGAGCAACTTGGAATGGCTCCCCTAAATTGCGAACCAATTCTGCATAACAAGCAGCAGTTATTTTTACAGTATAAAAACGTCCATCAGAAGTTTCTAATTCTACTTCTCCTTGAGAATCAAATACATCTGGAAAATCAACTTTTCTTATATAACCTGCTATTAAATCAGAGAAAGAAAAATTTAATTGGTTTTTGGTAGTCATGGTTGCTTATTTAAATTTTTGTAATTAATTTCTTGAAAGATTTGGATAATTTTGAATTGAATATTATCCTGTTTCTTTCGAAACTAGAATTACTACACTTCTCCCAGTAAGTATATAGTTTGTCTCTGAAATTTCTACATAATCTTCTGGATCAACAATATCCTCTGGTGAAGGTAAAGATGTATCAATTGATCTCTCCCAACAAAGCCCTTTAATTTGTGGGATATCAAATGAAACAGAATCCCAATGCATATTAAACATGCAATGTATATTTTCTGTTTGTTTTGACCCAGATGTTACATCTCCAATTGTCATAGACAAACATTTGGATTCATTGTTGCTCCAGTCAGGATTATTTAATTGGGTTCCATGCCAAGTAATATCAGAAAGACCAAATTTATTCTTCTTTCCTGTAAAAAATTTTCCTTTAAAATGGTCTAAATATCTTTTTCTTTTTTCAATAAGCTTTTTCCAAAATCTAATCATTTCTTGGCTCTCTTTACTACCTATAAGATCCCAGTTATACCAATTTAGTTCATTGTCTTGACAGTAAGTATTATTATTCCCATTTTGACTTCTCATGAATTCATCCCCACCTACAATCATTGGAACTCCCATCGAAAGCATTAAAAGTGATGCATGGTTTTTAACTTGCCTTTTTCTTAAATCATTTATCCACTGATCATCTGTTGGCCCTTCAAAACCGCAATTCCAACTTAAGTTATCATTAATTCCATCATTATTATTTTCTCCATTGGCCCAATTATTTTTTTCGTTGTATGCACATAAGTCATAAAGTGTGAACCCATCATGAGCAGTTATGAAATTTACGCTGTTAGTTGGTTCTGAATGATGCCATTGGTATAAATCTGCACTTCCACTTATCCTAGAGGCAACTTCCCCAATTAATCCTGAATCTCCTTTGACGAATCCTCTTACCGCATCTCTATATTTACCATTCCATTCTGCCCATCTAGCTCCTGGAAAATATCCAATTTGATAAAGACCAGCAGCATCCCAAGCTTCTGCAATAACTTTGGAATCAGCCAATATTTCATCTAATTCAATAGACCAAATTACTGGTGGATGTTCTAGAGGGGCACCATTTTCTCCCCTACTTAAAACCGATCCTTCATCAAATCGAAATCCATCAACATGCATTTCATCTACCCAAAACCTTAGGCAGTCAAGTATAAATTTTTCACCTATTGGATGATTACAATTAAAAGTATTACCACACCCCGTGTAATCATAATAAAATTGCTTGGAACCATCATCACCTGTCAGATAATAATAAGTAGAGTTATCAAATCCTTTAAAGCAAAAAGTAGGTCCTTGATGATTGCCTTCATCGGTATGATTAAATACAACATCCAAAATTACTTCAATGCCTGCTTTGTGAAGGGCTTTAACCATATCTCTAAATTCGTTTAGATGAGATCCTGAATTTTCTGATGTACAGTAGTCCTGATGAGGAGCAAAATACCCCATAGTGCTATATCCCCAGTAATTAACCAATTTGACTCCATCATGAACTCCAAAAACGTCTTTGTGATCGAAGCTAAAGCAAGGTAATAATTCAACCGCAGTAATGCCCAAGCTTTGAAGATAAGGGATCTTTTCTATTAACCCTTTAAATGTCCCCGGATTCTTAACTTTACTAGTAGGACTTTTAGTAAATCCAGCTACATGCATCTCGTAAACAATAGTCTCAGACATTGGTTTTTTAAGAGGCATATCTCCTTCCCAGTCGTAATTCCTAGAATCTATAACTACGCTTCTCATACTGCAATGTAAATTATCTCCAGGCCTGCATGCTGCACCCCTATCCCACAAAGTAAGGCAATTACCTTTTGAATAAGGATCTATTAAAACTTTTTCTTTATCAAAACGATGGCCGTTCCATGGCTCATTAGGCCCATCAACTCTGTAAGCATATCCCATTCCAGGCTTAACACCTTCAACAAATATATGCCACATATAAAATGTATGGTTATCAGTAGAATCAAGCTGAATTTTAGTTATAGGATCTAAGTCATCTGGATTCTCAAATATTAATAATTCAACTGAAGTTGCATTTTGACTGTAAACAGAAAAATTAACGCCATTTTCTGTAACAGTTGCGCCAAAAGGATGACCACTACCTTCAAAAATTTTAAATCCCTCAAAAGATAGGTTTAAATTTTTACCTTTCAAGGAAGAATTTATTTTTGTTGAGGTCATTTAAGGTCCTTATTGATAAAATTTATCCGATAATTAAAAAAATAATTCGGTTATCAAAAACTATTTGAAATCAATTTAAAATTTTAAAAAATAGCTTGTATTTAAAAAATTAATTTTTTTTTCCCTTTATGTAATAGATTATCTTTTTATCAAGACATAATTTAAATAATTGATTCCTAATTTTTGGCTATCTTTAGAGTACTAATTTTCAAAATTCAAGGATAAAATGTCTCTGAAATTTCCATCGTATAAAAAGAATTTCATTTATTCCGAAAAATTAGAATCTATTTCTATTCTTGGTAATGTGCATGCAAAAAAATGGAGATGGAATCCTTTTGATAATTCATTAGACTTAAGAAGATTATCTAATGATCTTTGGAGTTTAAAGTTTAAAGTTTATGGGCCTTCTAAAGATTATTTCAATGGAGCATATTCAATAAGGTTTGTTATCAATCATAATTTTCGCCGCATATTAAAAGTAAAGAGTTATTTAAATGGTGTTTGGAAACTTAAAGAGGAGGAAAATGGTGAGACGCTAGATAATGTAAATTTCCTCTTAAAAAAAGACCAAACCATAGAATTAATTTTTAATTCAAGTAATTATGAATTGAATTTTATAGTTGAAGGTTCATTTTCCGAGGATATTGAAGTAGTTACCAACTTTAAAAGTTATGAACTTAATGGATTTGTATGGGATAACTTAAATATGTTTGAAAAATTTAATCCATATTTACCTAATCGATCTTTTGAAAAAGTTTCTGATAATTTATGGTCTATTCAAATACCGTTAATGAAAAATGGTGGAATTGATTTTAGAGCTGATGGAGTTTATCAATTTCTTATATCTGCTGATAAAGAGGAAAATTTTGGATTTTCTGGATTTAACAATGGGAAAGGATCAATTGTAAAAGGTTGTGGGTTTTCCAGCAGCAATGGCACCTCAAAACACTCAGCTATCACTGTTAAAATATTTGAGGATGGTATTTACAAGATTAATTTGATAAACCCTAAAAGTAAACAGCCATATTTTAATATTGAATGTGTAAAGCCTAAGAATGTAAAAAAACCGGTAATTTTAAATGACTTAAAGAATTTTCAAATTTTAGGATCAATTTACAAGCAGGATTCTTTTGATCCAACAAAACCTCATAGAGATCTTACAAAACTTGAAAATAATATTCATCAAATAGAACTAGAAGTTGACTCAGGTGAACATTCTGTAAATTTTGCAATTAGTAATGAACTGTTCTTAGATACCATGGCCTTAGGATGCTGGTTAGATATTGATGAATTAAATAATGGAAAAACAAATAAATTATCTGGTATTGCATGGCATGGTAAGCCTCACGAATTCAATATCCCTTTTTCCTTGGATAAAAAAACAAAATTGAAATTTTCATATAATGAAACTAACGATAATTTTTGTATTGAAACAATCAATGGAGAGGAGCTATTAAAACCAACATTAGGGATAAATAACTTATCTATTGTCGGTGATTTTGATAAGCCTTTAGAAGCATGGGATCCCAAATCTGATAAAAATTTAATGATTCATTTAGGAAAATCTCAATATTCTTTAAAAATTGATCTCATTGCTAACAAAACATATAACTACAAATATGTAGGCAATCTTTCAAATTGGTCGATGGTTTTTGCAGATTATGAATTGGATGGGTACGGAACTGACTTCAACGGTTCAAACCCCTATGCAGAGAATGCGACAGTTAAAGAATTGAAACTTTACGGTCAACTTACTAGTCATGGTAATCCCCCTGCATTACAATTCCAATCAAAACATACTGGTTCGCACGAGTTTTTCGCAGACCTTAATACTGGTGCATATTCTGTTAAGTATTTGGGTTGATGCTAGTAAATTTTGCGAATCATTTTTTAGTACTTTCTGAAAATGCTCTTGTACCTGGGACTGCACTAGATGCATTATTTTGGGGATTTATTGCTTACAGTACTCAGCCTATTGCAGCATTTTGTGGAGCTAGATTTGATATAAATACTAAATTTACATCAATCTCTCTCGCTTTTACATCAGGAGTTTTAATAGCTTTATTATCATATGACCTGCTAGATGTAGCTTTTGAGATGGGAGGGGTATATCCAACCTTAATTGGATTAATAACTGGTATTTTACTTTATATTTTTTTAAATAAATTAGTTGTAAATTTAGGAGTGAGATTAGCACATTCGCCTTCATCTTCCGAATCAGGAAAATGTAACTGTAAAGAGAAAAAATTATCTTCGGCTCTTATCGTGGGGGCTCTAATAGATGGCATACCCGAATCTGCAAGTATTGGTATAAGTCTCCTTGAAAATAGGATAGTAAGTGCATCAATAATAGTAGGAATTATTTTAGCCAATATTCCTGAAGGATTAGCAAGTGGAGCTGGATTACGAAAATCAGGAAGTAGTTTGAAAAACATAACAATAATATGGCTTACGGTGGCATTTGTATGTACATTTTCCTCTTTATGCGCATATGTCTTTCTGTCGGGAGCTCCACTATTTGTGCAAGCCTTTATTATTTCTCTTGCAGGGGGAGGAGTTATGGCGATGATCTTACAATCTGTTGTGCCTGAAGCTTATAAAGGGACTCATGAATATGTAAGTATATTTGGAGCTTTGGGTTATTCTTCAATATTTATTCTGGCCAAAATAATTAGTCCGCATTGAAGCTTAGGAAGTCATCTGTCCAATTAAAACAATTAAATTTTCATTTATATATGAAGATGATATCGTTCCATCACCATTAAGTATGCAAATAGTAACCCCCTGATGACTAATTTTTTTATTGCTGGCTGGAATAGAGAAAAATGGATTAATATGATTTGCAGTAAATTCCCATCTATATGCATTGATTGAATTTGAACGTTTTGCTTGTGTAATTTCAAATTTTACATTTTCAAATGAGCTCCAGTATTTTGAGAAGAAACTTGAAATTTGAGCTGTTCCAATTGCAGGTGATAATAACAATGGGTGATCTAAATAAGTAGAACTTTTTGAAAGTTGTGAAATTGATG
The DNA here is from genome assembly GCA_003214115.1 of Prochlorococcus sp. AG-418-I21. GTDB lineage: Bacteria > Cyanobacteriota > Cyanobacteriia > PCC-6307 > Cyanobiaceae > Prochlorococcus_A. Next base: position 13,185 of record QCMA01000015.1, on the reverse strand, counting down.
GAAATTCTGCCTTTATCGGAAACTGAAAACCATAGACTAAAGAAGCTGCTGCATTCTTGTATAAATCTGAAAAATCTCTAACTTTTAAGTCATGAATAATTTTTAAAGTGTCCTCGTTAGCTAAATTTTCTCTTAACAATTCTCCATCTGCTTTTATCCAACTTACTCCTTGAATTAAAAAGCTATTGCCTGTTGCGGGTAAAGGGCCATTAGGAGTACTTAAAGGTTTGTCGCCGGTGTGTGTCCCAGTACCCTTCCACAAACCAATTATCAGATCTTCGAAACACCACTTGTGATGAACATCTAGATGAACATCAGGGAATGCACCATGTAAGCCAGTTACTTCTTCCTCAAAACCTTTTATACCTTTAAAGACCTCAGGATGTGTAGGAATTGTAAAGGTAAATTCATCATTTAAGATACTTGGTATTGAATTGATATCAGCATTATTCATTACTTTTTCATAGTAAATTTCTGATAATTTTTTATTCTTTTTTGTATTTAAGCTCTCATTTTTAGTTGTATTTTTAATGAACATAATTGATACATTTTATAGACTTATTAACTTAAGTTATATCTTGCTGAATAATTAAATTTATTTCTTTTAAAAAAAATATTGTTATCCTGACAAAACTAGAATTTAACCTGAAATTTTAACTCTAAATTAAACCGAGTGCTATTTTTTGATTAAACAAGAATTTTAGATTAAATGCATGATTATATAATTGTTGGTGCGGGATCAAGTGGTTCGGTTCTTGCTAGGAGATTTGTAGATGCAGGAAAAAAAGTTCTTCTTATTGAAGCAGGTCACTTAGTCAAAGAGACTGCAAATATTGATAAAATTGCGGGTTTCCCTAATCTGTGGGGTAGTAAATATGATTGGAATTACGAGACAATTCCTCAGAAGGATCTCTCTAATAGAGTTATTAACATAAATCAGGGGAAAGTTGTCGGTGGTAGCGGTTCTATCAATGCAATGATGTTTGTTAGAGGTCATAAAAGTAATTATGAACAACTATCTGAGAAAGGTGGCGAACTATGGAGCATGAGTAATTTAAATAAAGCTTTATCAAAAATTGAAAATTATATAGACGGTCCCAAGGAAGGGAGATTTCAGACAGGAATTATACAAGTAAGAAATTGTCCTGATCCTACATCATACTGTCCAGAATTTCAGCAATCGGCAAAAGATATTGGATATAAATCAGATGATTGGGACTATAATGGTCCCATTCAAGATTCTGGAGCAGGGCCTCTCCAATTTAATATTGATGAAAATGGCGACAGGCATAGCCCATTCAAAGCTTATTTAAAAGAAATTCTCGATAACAAAAACCTTGAAATAATTTCTAATGCACAAGTCAAAAGAATTACTCTTCATAATAATGTAGCTAATGGTGTAGAAGTTGAATTGGCAGATGGTTCATTAAAGAAAATAACCTGTAATAAAAAAATTATTATTTCTGCTGGAGCTTTAGGTAGCCCAATACTCTTAGAAAAATCTGGTATTGGTGATCCTAAAATCCTTAAAAATGCAAATATAAATATAAAGGTTGAGGCACCTTCAGTGGGTAAAAATCTTATGGATCATTTGCAGTTACCAGTACTTTTTAAATTAAAAAAACAACTCCCTAATCCAAAACTTCTTACAGGAAATGTACTTTTCGCGGATCTTAATAATAACAGCCCATATGGTGCACCAGATATTCAACTAAATTTTACTCCCGCAGCTCCGCAACCACTACAAAGATTATTACCTCCATTGGAATTTCCAGTTATGATATTTTTGCCAATATTAGTACAGCCGCAAAGTGTTGGATCAGTCCATTGGGATGGTGAGAGAATAAAGTTAGATCCTCAGTATTTATCTAATCAAAACGATATTGAAACATTAAAAAAAGCAATCGACCTTTGTATTAAGTTAGCTAATGCAAATGGGCTCAATCAATTAGCTTCTGATGCTCTTCTCCCCCCTAAAGAAGGGCATGAAGATTATATAAAAGAGAATGTAACTACTATATGGCATCCAGTAGGGACATGCAGAATTGGGGGAAATCCAATGGATAGTGTAGTTAACCAAAAACTACAAGTTCATGGGGTTGAGAACCTCCATGTTGTGGACTCCTCAGTGACCCCATATGTGACAGGTGGCAATAATCATGTTTTGGCTTTAGTTGTGGGAGAAATGGCTGCTGATATTCTTCTAAACTCAGCATAAATCTGTTTTTAGGAGCTTTTTTATAATTTTATTTTTTTAAAGTCATGACTTCTTCAAATATCGAAGCTGCCTCAAAATTTTATGAGGTTTATAATAATAAGGATTTAGACTTAATAGACAGTATATTTACTGATGGTTATGTTGGCCACGTAAATGCCCATGATATTGTTGGAGCTGAAAATGCAAAAGGATTTATTGGTGGGTTTATTAAAGGTATTCCTGATGCGTTTTATGATGTAAACGAAATCTTTGAGAGCGGGGATAAGGTTATTACAAGATGGACTTGTACTGGCACACAGACAGGTGAATTTTATGGAATGCCTCCAACAGGTAAATCAATAGATGTTAAAGGGATCACTATTTTTAAAATCTCAGAGGGCAAAATAGATGAATTATGGAATTGCTGGGATCAATTTACATTAGTGGAACAGCTTAAATCTTAGTTATTACAAACTGATGAAATTAAAAACAATTTGTTTAACATTTTTATCAATTTTCGCTCTAATCTCTCCATTAAAGGCAGAGGTTGAAGAAAAAAAATTCTTTTTGAACGAAAAAGTGACTTTAAAGGAAACTATTGATGAAAAAAAGAATGAAGAACTTATAGCTAATCCCTTTGGATTGAAATTGTATAAAAAAATTGATCCTAAAAATCTTAGCCAAAAAAAGCACTGTGACGTATTAAGACACTTAAAAGTCCCAGCGACCCCAAGAAGACTTGATACTTATATGAGACCAGAATTTATTCTTGCAAGAAAAAATAATGATCAGCTACTAAGCGCTATAAGTAATAATGATTCAAGGCAAAAAGTTTATGAGTCAGGAATAGATCTTTATGGATGTTATGCGTTAGACTCTGCAGCTGATCTAGATAGTAATCTTTCAAGTGATGAAAGAATAGCGGGAGAGGGTCCACATCAATATTGGCAAGCTAATTCTCAATTAATTCTTGGTTTAGATATTTTTTCTAGATTTGTTAGTGATGATTGGACGGGTGGTCAATTACACTTTTCATTTACTTGGCCAGAAGCACTTAATTCTGGCCCATTATATTCATATGGAAATACACTTAATCCAGCAGGATTAGGAACAAGACAATATCATGGTTATTTTTATACTGATGTAGGAAGAAGTAGAGATGTTAATACTGATATGCAGGGGCCTAGAGTTTTTGAATATTGGTTTCAACAAGGATGGGGTAAGAATAATGGTCTTAATTACTGGAGAATAGGTGCAACAAATCCTTGGATTACATTTAACAAATCAATAGTTTCTGGTCTTCATGGATTCTGGGCATTTAATGAACCAGGAATTATAGGAACGACACCTAGCACAGCTAATGGACCTCTAATTACAACCGCTCCTATGGGCATTTCTTTAGCTAGAGAAGTTGGAAATAATCTTCATTTAAAAGGAATGATTATGAATGGTTATTATGATCCAAGTGGTGGTTTAGATAATAAAAGAGGATTAGAACAGTATTGGGATCTAGATGAATATGGTTTAGAAATTATTTATGAAGCTACCTATAGAGGAGGAACTTATAGCCAAGATAAGTCTAACTTTGAAAAACCATGGTTTGTTAGATTAGGTGGCCAATTACATACTGGGCATAGCTTAAGCAATACTTTCACTCATGATGGTGAATATTTCTTCCCAACTGCAGAAAACCCAGAAGGATATTCAAATGATGAAAGAGAAAAACTTTGGGGTAATTCTCAGTATTATTTCATGGCTGAAAAAATGATTTATCGAGAAGCAGGAAGTTATAATAGAGGTCTTACAAGTTGGTTTAAAGCAAAATATAGTCCATGGGAAAGGAGAGGTAGTACAACAAAAGGTCTTTATGGAGGTTTGGCTTATGAAGGTATTGGGAAAAGAGATAAAGATATTCTCTACTTGGGATATGCTCATATGCTTGTAAATGAAGGAGTTCTTGAAAGGAGTAGAAACCAATCACTATGTACAGAAGTAGTTGGATGTGAAGTTAGTGATTTTCAGGGGGCTTGGGAAATTGGATATAATGCACAAATAAAACCATATTTTTTCATAACTCCCAAAATTTATTATGTTGTTAACCCCAATGTAAGAAAAGATCTAGGAAATATATTAACTGCAGGGGTGGAATTCAGATTGTCATATTAAATTAAGAAAAATACTACATTTTTAATTTTAAATTTAGAAGTTTAGAGGGAATTGATTTTTATTTTTTTTCAACATTTATGTAGTTTTCTAAAGAAACTTCATAAGCTTCCTCACCTGGCAAATAAGAAATCACAAGTTTGGTTGGAGCTTTATCTGATCCGTATGAAACTTTTGGGGATTTCAAATTTTGAATGTAGTAATCTTTTGAATCTAAAAGTTTTTTGCTTACATAAGCTTCATATCCAATAGCTTTACCTTCATAAGAAAGATATAAAAAATTTCCGAGAAATTTACCTCCTTTAAATTCTGGAGAATCTCCAGGACTGGCCGCGTGGGAATGACTTTGTAATGCATCTGTATCCCATGGGAATCCACTTCCAGGTAATACTATATATCCTTCAGGTAATTGATCAGAACTGGTTTTTGGAGCGTAGTATTTTGAACTATCGTTGCCTCCAGTAGGTTTCATGAAAGGGAAATGGATATCAAATTGAGGCTTATCCCAAACACCTTCAGGTGCATGTCCATATGGGAGCCAACTTAAATCTAATTTTTTTATTCCAAGTTCTTTTACAACTTTTTTGGGCATATCAAGAGTTATGACCATAGTGTCATTCATTTTCCCTTTGTTTTCACCTTCTTTTGATTGACATATCAGCCATTTAGCTCCAGGTGTTGGGGCATCAACTCCACAATTTTGCGGCAATCCACTTAATGCATCTTCTGATATGATAACTCCAACTTTTTTCAATTCTCCTTTTGAAAAAGTCCCAAAAGTTTTAACTCCTCCATCACCTAATTTAACCGTTTCTCCATAAAACGATTTTGAATAATTTTTATTACTATAGCCAGCGTTTGTTGTGACAGGTATCAAGGATCCAGAAATTACAGTAGTAGCAAGTATGGTTGGAAGGAATGGTAAATTTCTGCTCATTTTTTTTTAAATATCTCAATTAATATAATAAGTCTTTTTTTTTTATGATTTTATTTTGTTATGAACTCCTGTTAGTTATTTATAAATCCTGAAAGTTAAAAAAGTTAAAGTAAGTGTTTTTTTTTTGATTGGAATTACTATTAATAAAAATAGAGCTTAATAGTTAAACTTTGAGATGAATATCTCTTTAGATTTATCAACAAATACAATATTGCTTATTCCTTGTGTAATTCTTTTTATTATTGGTTGTTTTGGGTTGCTTAACTCAAAAACAATTTTTAATTCTCTATTTTCTTTGGATGTAATTGATACTGCGACCATTAGTACATTTGTAATAATTGCCGCATTTCCTGGCTCACAAACTCCAATAATTGGTTTCGAAAGATATTCATCTTATGCAGATCCTTATCCACAAGCAATTATATTAACAGCCATTGTGATAGGCTTCGCAACTCAGGCTTTATTATCTGCTATTGCACTTAGATTGAGTAGGAAATTTCCTTTACTAAGGTTTAAAGATTTAGAAAATGATAAGTAATCCAATTATTTTTACATCTTTAATTTTCATTCCAACTATAACTGGTTTCGTTGGTTGCATTTTCCCTAAAGTTTTCTACAAAATTGGTTTTGGAATACTTTTCTTTTATTCTATTTTGAGCTTAGTAGGATATCTAAATGGTTTTGAATATACTTATCACCTTATTAATAAAGAGGGTATCCCTTTATCTTTTGATAATTATAGTCTTCCATTAATTTTTGGGTCAACTGTAGTTATTATGATTACTTTTATTTTAAAAAGTAAAAATTTTAGTCATTACTTCTATCAAATTTGTTTGGTTTTATTTAGTGCTTTATCCATCAGTTTCATATCTAAAGATTTGGTGTCTTTATATATAGCTTTAGAATTAACAGGTTTCTGCGCTTTCCTTTTAGTTGCAGATAGAAATGATTCAAGGGCATTATTTAATTCTTTTCAATATCTGATTGGAGGTGGATTAGCTATGTTGATTTATCTGATTGGAGTGATACAAGCTTTTACATATACTGGAACATTTATATTAAATGACCTTATAAATGCACCGGCAACATCTCTTTGCTTAATTTCCGCTGGACTATTAACTAAAGCTGGCATATTTATTTGTGGGGTATGGGTACCAAATATTTATAGTGATTCTAATACTCAATCAACTGCGATTCTTTCTGGATGTGTTACGTGTGCAGCAGTAGCGCCATTATCCAGAATGAGCGTTATTTTAGCTCCAATAGGAAACTCATTAATAATTATTGGTATTCTTAGTTCAATATTTGGTGCGATTTTTGCATTAATAGAAAATGATGATGGAAGAACATTAGGTTGGAGTTCAGTTTCTCAATTAGGAATAGCAATGCTTTCCCCAACATATGGATGTTTATATGCAATGCAACATGGTATCTGTAAATCTGTATTATTTTTAACACTTAACAAAAATCAAACAGGAACAATTATCTATTCAAATAATTTAAATAATTTAGAAATAAATAATCAAGATATTGAAGAGTTAATTAGAATTTTTGCATTTATTATCGCAGGATTATCAATATCCGGATTTCCTTTTCTTTCAGGATACATAACCAAATTATTGGTGAAAAGTGATTTACCTAATGAGGCGTTAATTATATTCAATAGCAGTGCTTTGTTGACGTCTGGAGTATATGTAAAATTAATAATTTCTAGATTAAATAATATAAAAATAAAAGATCTTTTAAGAAAAGTCTTCAACTTTTTAAGATTAAATTTATTTAATGTTCTTTCTTCAAAAAATATTACTCTAATATTGGTATCTTTTTCTGTTTTTGGTTTCTCATTTATACAGAGTAAATATTTTTCTTTAGAGAAAATCCAAATGTCTTTTATTACTTTATTGTTAGGTTTCGTTTTTTATCTCTCATTTATGGGAATTAAATCCAACCCTAGTGTTAGTAATGTAAGAAAAACAATCGATATTATTGGAGCCCCATTTGTTGTTGCGGCTTTGCTTCTAGCAAACTTAACTTATCTTAAAATATTATGAGCTTTATTAATCCTATAAGATATCTATCACAGATTTTATTTAGATTATTAATCTGGTGCCTTTTAACCTCCAATTTTAGGATAAGTAATTTAATAATTGGGATTACTATTTCTGTAATTTTGCCAAATGTAAGATTGCCTAATCTGAACTTAAGTTTTATGGCGATAGAGCTTTTAAAAACCATAATTGCTTTCCCTAAATCGATAAAAGAATCAGTAGATTTAATTTTCTTAAAAAATAAGGAAGAAGTATTTGTTAATCAAAGATCCTCTGTTGAAGAAGATGGGAGTCAATTTGTAAACTTCTTAGATTTGTTTAGAATTACTTTAACTCCATTGTCTCTAGTAACAAGAAGAAAAGATAGAAAAAGTTGGCGTGTACATACCATTAGAAATAGAAAATGATTACTTTTAATTTTTACTCGATATTTTCAATAATTGCTGATTTTCAAAATTATGAAAATCTTGATATTTTTTTGATTTATTTTATGTTGATTGCAGCGATTATTCCCATAATATCAATCTCAAAACATACTAATTTGCCCGATAGACTTGCTGCTGCATCTAGCTTTGGTTCAAAACTGTCATTGATCATAATTTTTTATTCCTTTTTAATTAGTGATTGGATGATTGGCTCAATTGGCGCCTTTACTTTAATTGTTGGAGATACAGGCTTAATTCTCCTCTCGTTACTTTATAAAGAAGATTACACGTAGATTATGCTTTTCTTATCTTATTTATTATTATTTATAGGATTATTTTTTTGGATATGGGGCACTTTCCCTTTACTGATAAAAAGAGATTCCTTGCTCTATAAATTACACACACTTACAGTGGCAGATACTGTTGGATCTGGTCTGATTTTAATAGCTCTAATAATAAGAGATTCAAGCCATTGGCCTATTCTTTTAATTTCAATAATTACACTTACACTTTGGAATACAGTTTTTGGATATTTATTGGGAAACTTAGTTGATAACTAATGGAAAAAATTACCTTAACATCTCTACTCCCATTCGAATTAATTTTGCCTTTCTTGGGTTTTTTATTAATACGCAGTAAATCTCCTACTCAAGCATTAATTTATAGATCTTTTCTTGGTTCAATAGCTGCTCTAGTCTATTCTATAGTCGGCGCTCCTGATGTAGCTTTAACGGAAGTATTAGTAGGAACTTTACTATCTACTTTGATATACATTATTTCTATTAGAGGATGCTACTCTCTTGTACTTTTAGTGAAAGAAGATGAAATATTTGATAACTCAATGTATAAACACTTTAAAGATGCTATTAATGAATTACATATACATCTAGTAGTAAAAAAAGTTGATGAAATATCTCTAGATGAAAAGGGCAATATTTTATGGAACAAGGTAAATATATTAAATGGATCACCTCATGCGGCCTTAATTCAAAATAATTTATATGTAGAGTCTCCAATCCTGCGAGAAGAGTTATCCAAAACTTTTTCTTTAAGAAAGGCAAATTTTACAATAATTAAGAAATGAATATCAAAAAGTATTTTACATTAAACAACTTAAAATCTATTTTTTATCTAAGCTCTATTTCGGCAGTAATGATAACTATATTATTCACTAAAAGCGATTTCAATATTAGGAATTCAGAATTAATAGTTGCAGAATTAGCTCAAATAACTCAAATCCCTAATACTGTTACATCAGTAATTCTTGGGACAAGATTATTCGATACTATTGGTGAAGTTACCGTTTTTACACTTGCAGGATTAGGAGTTAAAATTCTTCTTCATGATGAAGAATCTGAGAAAAAATTATTGGGAATTAAAGATACAACAATAATTCAACTCCTAGACCTATCAGCATTATTATGCGCTTTTTTAGCTATTGAACTTGCGATTAGGGGACATCTAACTCCCGGAGGAGGTTTTGCTTCTGGAGTCTCTGGAGCTACTGCAATTACTTTACTTATGATCACTGGGAGACTACAGAAATTAGAGAATTACTATTTCAAATACAATGCTATTGCGATTGAGAAATTTGCAGTTGTTGTTTTTATTATTGTTTCTTTATTTAGTTTTATCAGTATTCTTGATCCATCAATTATATCTATAAGATTTCCTCAAAAGCTTTTGATTCCCTTATTAAATATTATCTGTGCATTTAAGGTGACATTTGGTACTTGGTCTATTATTCGACTATTTATCTTAAAAAGAGGACTTCTTAGTAAATGAGCAAAACCAAAGTTAATAATTGGTATTTTGGAGATTATTGGGGCAGTTATCAAGGATCATCATATAATAATTTAATTTATGCAGTTACAATTACTTTTTTCTTTACCGTCGCTATTGATACGGAAATTGCTTTTAAAAATGAAAATAACTTTGACGTTATTGTCGATTTTGTTTATGAATTAGTGCAAGCTTTTTTTCTCTCAGATTATGTTGGCAAATTAGCTAATAGTTGGTCAAAAAAAGATTATCAATTTAATGAATTAATACCCTCTATCTTACATTTCAGAAGCTTATTTGATTTTTTCACATTGCTACTCCTAATTACTGACTATATTCCAAATCAAAGTCCAATAATCTTAACAGCTTATATCCTGAAAATTTCAATAAATATATATCAATCTCAATTTAGATCAATAATAAATAGGCTTAAATTTATTCTCTTCGAAAGGCCCTCTAAAACTTTTTTCCCAATTACTTTGCTATCTGTTTTGACATATACATTTGCTTCAATGATGTTTTTGATAGAGAGAAATGCTGACCCAGAACATTTTGGCTCTATTATCAGATCTTTATGGTTTTCTGTAGTTAGCATAACAACCGTTGGATATGGTGATATAACTCCCTCAACAGTACTAGGTAAAGTAATCTCTACGATGTTTGTTTTTTTGGGAATAATTTGCATTGCTTTACTGACAGCTAATATTATTGAAATCAACTCGGAATATGAAAAAAATTTATAAAAAACATTATTTCATAATATTAGAAGTTACAAATATTTATGCCTTTATTAAATCAGGTTGATTTGTTTTTGATAAGTTTCATAATATGGATATTTTAAGTTATTAAAATCTTATGAGAAGAATAATAAATTTTTTAGTAGTAATTTTTATATTTATAACTTCATTTTTTTCTTCTAGCATATCTGAGGCAATTGAAATAGATTACATAAAAAAAATCAAAGACAGAGGCTCATTAATTGTAGGAATGCCTCCTTTTAATAATCCACCTTATTATTACAAGGATAGCCCTCCAGAGGTAGAAGATTCAAAGTCAATGAGAGGAAACGATGTCGAATTAATTAGGAAGTTTGCAAAAAATCTAGGCGTTAATGTGTTTTTTGATCAGTCTTCAAGCAGTTTCAATGAAACAGTTAACAGAGCTGGAGCAGGGGATTTTGATATGGCTATAGGAAAATTAAGTACAAATTATTCAAGAATGTCAAATGCGCATCCTCATATATATATGAATTTTAGACAATCTTTATTAGCTAATAGATCATTTCTTTCTAAATTTTCAAACGTGCCAGAAGAAAATCTTGGCTCAGAAATTCTTCAATCAAATATAAAAGTTGGTTTTATCTCTAATTCATCCTACGAAACTTCTGCAAAAGAACTTATGCCTTATGCAATAAAAAAAGGTTTCTCAAATTGGGACGAGTGTAAAGAAGCTTTAATCAATGGAACAATTGATGCCATTTATCGAGATGCTACAGAAATAAAAAAAATTGTTTACCAAGATCCGAATCTTTCAATTAAATTTGTTCCGGTCCTTTTTGACGATGTGAAGGATAAAATTTCTATTTATCTGTCTACGGAGGCTAATACAGGTTTGTCGGACGTACTTGAATATTATTTAGGTGAGGAAGAGATTAAAACTGATACTCAGATTCTCAACGAATTTTCAAATTACTATAAACCTACCTTATCCAAAAAATAATCTTAAAACATGCATTATTCAACATTAAAATCATTTCTAATTACTACCAGAAAACCTAAATATTTTTTATTTCTTATTCTTCCTATCTCGATATTAATTGGTAGATTCTTACCTTTTTTGTCTCAACCTCTTAATGATATTGGTCTTACGTTAATACAATTAATATCATTTCCTGCTATTCCTTTAGTTTTATCAGCAGTTGTTATTTCTATTACTTCAATATTTACTTCTAAAGAAGAACAAGGCTTAGAAAAAAATAATTTCGCAAAAATATTACTGTTTACAATAATAATATTTGTAGTATCTTTTTCATTCTTAGCAGTACTGTTATCTCTTTATTCAAAACCAGGTATTTTGTCTCCGGAGGGCAAACTTTCAATTGGAAGGTTCATGCTAGATGTTACTGATATCAATGTAGTTGTAAATTCTAACCCAATAATTGAAGATGTTGTAAAACCTAGTTTTTGGAAAAGTCTTATTCCTACAAATATTATTACTGATGTATCCAGTGGCCAAACACTTAAAGTTATTAGTGGCTCTATTTTAGCAGGATTAGGTTTGTCAGCCTTACCAAAAGATACTTCTCAACCAATGATATCCTTCCTAAGAAGTCTAAATACATTATCCGTTAAGGTTTTAGACGAATTACTTGTATTATCCCCATTAATTTTAATCTGTTTAATTGCAGGGGCGATGGCTTCCATTAGTGCTGAGATAATAGTTGCTCTTCTTAATTTGGCTATATGCATTCTTTTAGCTTCAGTTGCATCGTTGGGAGTAGCAAAATTAATACTCCGAAAATTCACTACCTCCGCTGAAAGGGAGAAATTTGATATAAATCCTGCAGATTCCGTTTTTTTATTAGCTCTATCAACAGGTAGTAGTATGGCTTGTTATCCCACAATTGTGAAATCACTTCAAGAAATTGGGAGATCAAAGTCTAAAACCGAAGCCTCTGCCTCCCTGAGCTTATTGATAGCAAGATTAGGAAACGTGGTTTACAACGTTATTGTCATTATTTTTGCATTGAATTTGTATGAAGTAAGATTAACCCCCTTAGTTTTATTTCAAATTTTAATTTTTGGAATTTTTACGGGCATATCTGCTGCAGGATTGAATGGAGTTGCGGTACTGCCTACAATAGGATTTGCACTCGCATTTTTTGCAGTGCCATTACCTCCTATTTTGATTCTTTTAATAGCAATTGATCCTATACTTACACTCGCAAGATCAGCAATAACAGGAGTTCTTTCCCTCGCAATTACAACAATTTCAACTAGGTAAAGTTATTACATCATATGGTTTTTTATTTTACAGAACTATATTTTTTTTAATAATTTTTGAATAAATTTGAAATTTTGATTTCTTATTCTTAAAAAGATATTTGAGCCGCAGCTTACTGAATAATCATTCCTTGACATGAAATTATATATAGTAAAAAATAGTTAATTTATCTAAAAAGATAATTTATGTTTTTGTATTAAGAGACAAATATGTAATGAAGTACAAAAGGGTAAATTTTTTAAAAATAATTCAGTTAAATGAAAAACTTTATGGTTTATAAAAATCATTGGCAGACCAATTACTTGATCCAGGTACATTTGCAGCTAATTCCTTGAATTCTCTTGTATTAATAGCTTCCTCATAATCTGTTAATTGATTCCATTCCTCTTGGAGTTTATATGTATTTGAATTAACTTTTTCTAAACTTGCTTCAATAAAACCTTTTTTATTTGAAAAAAAACTATGAATTTCAGCGAACGACTTTTCCAATTGCATACTCTCTTCAGGGATTACATTTATTTGCATATCTAACACTAATGCATCAACAGGAGATGTAGGCATTAAAAATAACAAACAAGCTATACAGCTTAAAAAAAAGCTCATGTTTTAATTTAAGAATTACTTTAAATA
>QCMA01000014.1 GCA_003214115.1 Prochlorococcus sp. AG-418-I21 | reverse complement strand
TGGAGCCAATAAAATACTTGAATAACTTCCAACTATAATTCCTAATGATAAAGCCAAAGAAAACCAAAATAGCGAGTAAGATCCAAACAAAATTATGCTTAACAAAGGGATAAGTGTCGTAATACTGGTAAACGTTGTTCTCCTAAACGATTCGTTTACTGATAATTGAATAGTATCGTTATAGCCTTCTTTGTTTGATTTCAAATTCTCACGAATTCTATCAAAAATAACAACAGTATCATTTACAGAATAACCAGCAATAGTTAACAAGGACACAGCAAATAAGCTGGAAAATTAGCTGAGAAACGTGGATATGTTTTCTATAGTGAAGTTAAGAATATGTCAGGTAAAGATTTACAAACAATAGATAGATTATGGACTATTTATTCAACTGGTAGATTTGGATTCTCAATTCAAGCAAAGATATTAAAATCAGTAGGAAAAAAATATGAATTAATGTGGCCGAAAATAGGTTGGAAAAAAGAGGGCTTATGGACTAGATATCCTGGATCTTTCCGTTGGTCATTGGATGCTCCTGATGGACATATGCCTTTAATAAATCAACTAAGAGGAGTAAGACTTATGGACTCCATACTAAAGCATCCTGCTATTGCAGAGAGACATAATAATATTCTTTAAATTAAGGTATTTAATAAGTTAAAATTAAGACAGTATCAAAATATTATTATGTCCTTACTTCGGGGCAAAAATATTTTAAAAAAATTTTTTAAAAGACCAAAGATTAACTGGTCAAACTACGAATTCGAATCATCATTACAGTTAAATGAATTTGTCGATCAATTATTAGAACCTATCAAAAATTCTCAATCAAGCTATCTTATAAAACTTGGTTTACATGAAGCTTTAGTTAACGCAGTAAAACATGGAAATAAATTAGATCCAAAAAAAAATATTAGAGTAAGAAGAATAATTACTCCTAATTGGTGTGTTTGGCAAATTCAAGATCAAGGTAATGGTTTAGAAATAAAAAAAAGAGACTATAAATTACCAAAAAAAATAAGTAGTATAAATGGCCGTGGCTTATACATTATTAATGAATGTTTTGATGACATTAGATGGAGTAGTAAAGGTAATAGACTTCAGTTGGCTTTAAAAAGGTGATTTTTACTAGGGCAAGGTTGATCTACATTAATTTCTTTTAACCATTTAATACTTTCTTCTATATACTCAATAGTTTCCTTCTCATTACAAGAAATAATTAAGTGGCATAATCCCGCAGAAATTAGTTCTGCAGATCGTTTATATTTATTACCTTTATCTTTATGCCATTTAGAATGATCAATTTTTAATTTGTCATTAAGACTTTGAACAAGCTGAATAGTATCTTTATCCCAATTGGTCATAGGAGTTTTTTTTTACTTTACAGCAGACCATACTTTGGTCATAAAAAAGGAGTTTGATTTTACATTTTTAAACCCTACATCCTCAATTTTAGAATCTATATCCTCTTTTATATAATCACAATAAAAGGGCTCATGAAAAGATTTATAGAAGCTTTCCATTACGGATGTAAAGTCAGGTGAATCACTTATTTGAATTGAATCAGCTAATACTAATATTCCTCCAGGTTCAAGAACTCTAAAAAATTCATTTAATACTTTAGCTCGAATTGTTCTAGGTAATTCATGAAACAAGTAAACACAAGAAATGCATTGAAAACTATCATTTTCAAAAGGTAATTCCTCAGCATTACCTTTAAGTAACTGAATTAAACCTCCATCTAAATCTGAAATATATCTACTTGCCTCTTTTAAGTATGAATCAGATAAATCAATTCCTGTAATTTTTTCTTTAGGAAATGCTGCTCTTAATTGTTTTAATGTTCTTCCTGATCCTGTAGCCACATCAAGTATTTTTATAGAACTTTTTTTTCTATCTCTAAAAATTTCAAGTCCTTCTTTTATGGGCTTAATTATTCTTCTCCTCATTGAGTCTGCACTACCATTGAAAAGTATTTCAACTTGTAGGTCATAAATACTAGCTGAAAAATCTGATAAATAACCATCTGTTTGATGATGAAAATTTCTCAAGTAATATTGAGGATAATTATCTTTATCAATTGATTTTGGAAGATCATCAAAGTTTTGTTTTCTGCGTCTATCCCACGTATTGGGCATATCGAGCCAAATTTTAGGATATTGAGTTAGATATCTAAGCCATGGTTCGTCAAACAATAATTTTTTTGGATATATATTTTTTTCTGCATCATTCCAATCTTCTTCTCTTAATATATCCATTGAATTTTGGATTTGCATTAGAAGATCTCTATCTATATCAAAATTTTCAAGCTTTGAATCGGGAAGAATAAAGTTCATTAATCTTGAACTGATCTGCTTGTGAGCGAAACCTGCAATGCTTTTACTTTGTTGTAGCGTTTTATATGCAATTTTTGAAATAGATTCCCTAGCCATTTTTCAAATTATATATATATATTCCAACAAAAAAAAAATCAATTTGAGAATATTTTGTGATATTTCTCAAATTGATTAATTTAAACTAATGTTTTCTTTTATTTATGCATCGTAATACATGAAGAATTCATGTGGATGAGGCCTTTGTCTTAGTTGTTGTACCTCTTCGTATTTTATATCGATAAAGTTATCAATAAAATCTTCAGTAAATACTCCACCAGCTAATAGATAGTCCTTATCTGCTTTTAGTGCATTAAGTGAGTCATTTAGAGATGAAGGTACTGTATCAATTTTTGCAAGTTCATCAGCTGGAAGTTCAAATAAATCTACATCAACTCCATCACCAGGATCAATTTGATTTTTTATTCCATCAATACCAGCAAGCATCATTACAGAGAATGCTAAGTAAGGATTTGCAAGTGCGTCACCTGATCTGAATTCTAATCTTTTAGCTTTAGGGCTTGGTCCTGTTAAAGGTATTCTTACCGCAGCTGATCTGTTACCCTCAGAATATACTAGATTTACAGGTGCTTCGAATCCTGGAACCAATCGTTTATAACTATTAGTAGTTGGGTTAGTAAATGCTAAGAACGATGGAGCATGTTTTAGTATACCTCCGATGTACCATCTTGCTGTTTGCGATAAATTTGCATATGATCCTTCACCAAAGAATAGTGGCTGTCCACTCTTCCATAAACTCTGGTGAACATGCATTCCTGTTCCGTTGTCATTAAAAACAGGTTTAGGCATAAATGTTGCTGTTTTTCCGTATTTTTTTGCAACATTTCTGACAACGTATTTATAAGTCATAACGTTATCAGCAGCATTTATTAACGAATCAAATTTCATTCCAAGCTCGTGTTGGCCGGCGCCAGCAACTTCATGGTGATGTTTTTCTGTGGGGATACCTAATTCACCCATAAGAAGAAGCATTTCAGATCTGATATCTTGCGCAGTATCATTTGGAGCTACTGGAAAATATCCTTCTTTATATTGTATTTTGTATCCTAAGTTTCCCCCTTCTTCAATTCTTCCTGTATTCCATGGTGCTTCAATAGTATCTACACTATAAAAACAACCTCCTTCTTTAGAGTCATATCTTACATCATCAAATAAAAAGAATTCTGGTTCTGGTCCAAAAAATGCAGTATCTGCTATACCAGTAGAGTCTAAATATTTTAATGCCTTTTGAGCTAACGATCTTGGGCATCTATCATAAGGCTCACCACTTCTAGGCTCTTGGATTGAGCAAATCATACTTAGAGTTTTATGTTTATAAAAAGGATCTATCCATGCCGTACTAGCATCAGGGACCATTGACATATCTGAGGCATTAATTGCTTTCCAACCTCTTATTGAAGAACCATCAAATGCAAGACCTTCTGTAAATGAATCCTCTTCTATCATGTCTGATGTAAGAGTTAAATGTTGCCATTTACCATGGATGTCTGTGAATTTTAAATCGATAAGTTCAATTCCTTCGTCTTTAATTTGACTTAAAACATCTTGTGGAGATTTAGACATAACTTTTAAGATACCTTCTATGAAATTAATAACTTGATGATTCTTATTATGTATCGTACGTAACTTTTTTCAACACTAGATGCCTTCTTTCAGTGTTTCAAGTCATAACTTTAATAAATATTTACTTAATTATTTAAATTGAATTAATTTCTATAAAAAAATATCGCCTAAGCGACGATATTAGTCTAATTTAAAAGTAATTGAATGTAATTCTTTGACAGAAGCAAAACTTATTACGGCTTTAAATAAAGAGAATTTATCTCATTTTTCAAAGACTTATGTTCCCTCTAGACTTTTATTAGGACCTGGACCATCAAATGCTCATCCAGAAGTCTTGAGTGCTCTTTCTTTGAATCCTATTGGACATTTAGATGAAGCATATATCTCATTGATGTCTGATGTGCAGCAACTTTTAAGGTATACCTGGCAGTGCAATAATCGTCTTACACTCCCAATGAGTGGCACTGGTAGTGCAGCGATGGAAGCTTCAATAGCTAATTTTATTGAAGAAGGCGAAAAAATTCTTATTGCTAAAAAAGGATATTTTGGAGATAGATTAGTTGATATGGCAAATAGATATAAAGCTCAAGTTTCCGTTATGGAAAAACCATGGGGTGAGGCTTTTACTTATGAGGAAATTAAGTATGAAATAGAGACTAAAAAACCAGCTATTTTTGCTATTGTCCATGCTGAAACATCAAGTGGTGTTTTACAACCTCTTGATGGTATTGGGGACATATGCAGAAAAAATAACTGCTTGTTTTTAGTTGATGCAGTTACTTCTCTTGGCGCTCTAGAACTATTGATAGACGAATGGAAAATTGATCTAGCATACAGTTGTAGTCAAAAAGGATTAAGTTGTCCCCCAGGATTAAGTCCTTTTACAATGAATAAAAGAGCTGAAGATAAACTAAGCTCAAGAAAAACAAAAGTACCTAACTGGTATTTAGATTTATCTTTGTTAAATAAATATTGGGGTTCTGATCGTGTTTACCATCATACTGCTCCAGTAAATATGAATTTTGCTATTCGTGAAGGTTTACGCTTAATTGCGAATGAGGGTTTAGACAATGTTTGGAATAGACATAATACTAATGCAAATAAACTGTGGAATGGTTTAGAAAGTCTTGGAATGGAATTACACGTATCAAAGGACTATAGATTGCCAACTTTAACCACAGTTAAAATACCTCCAGCCGTTGATGGTGATGGTTTTAGAAATCATCTTTTAAGAAACTTTGGAATAGAAATAGGAAATGGACTTGGAGAATTGTCTGGTAAGGTATGGCGCATAGGATTAATGGGCTTTAACTCGAGTGAGGAGAATGTTGATAGATTATTAAACCTATTTGATACTGAGTTAAAAAAATATTCTATTTTTGAGTCCTCAACTTTTTAAACCATAGTTGTAAAATTTGACTGCATTCTCCTTCTAAAATACCTCCTATAATTTCCATTTTGTGATGAGCACTTTCATGTTTTGATAGGTCAATTGAGCCACCCAATCCACCTCTTTTCTTATCGTAAGCCCCGAAAATAACTTTACCCATGCGCGCTTGAATAAGAGCAGAGGAACACATAGTACAAGGTTCTAAATTTGTGATAATAGTACATTCATTAAATCTCCAATCATTTTTTATTAGAGATGCCTGCCTAAGTGCCATTATCTCAGCATGACCTAATGGGTCTTTATTTATATTCCTCCTGTTAACCCCTCTCCCGATACATCTTCCTCTCTCATCTAAAATTATTGAACAGATTGGCAGGTCAACTTTTCCAATTTCTTTGGATCTTCTTAATATCGAATTCATCCACAAAGTGTATTTTGAATTATTTGTTTTTTTTTGTTGATCTTTATTACTATTTCCATTTTCAAAAATATATCTCATTTGCCAATATGGAGAATAGAATTATTAATAGATATCTTATCTGATGGCTGAAGATTTAATAAATAATAAAGATGTATATTTCCCCTCATATTTAGGGACTAATGACAAATTGATTACTCTTATGAATAGAGCAAGTCAAACTCTTTGTGACTGGTTCTCTAAAGCTGATAAAAATGGTCCTTTACCTTTTGATGAGAATTTCAAGTGCATTATGCCTGCGGAAGATGGTGACTCTGAAGAAGATTTGTTTTTTGAGATTGAATCTCTTTTAAATAATTCATTTAATCCCGTTCATCCTGGCTCACTAGCTCACCTTGATCCCCCACCTTTAATTTTTTCTATTTTGGGAGATTTAATTGCTGCTGGTTTAAATAATAATCTTCTCGCTTACGAGTTATCACCAAGTGTAACTTTGCTTGAGGAATCATTATGCAAATGGTTTGCCAAGAAAATAGGGTTTAATGATTTCTCAGGTGGAATAGCTGCTAGCGGAGGAACATTAAGTAATCTTAATGCGCTTATAGCAGCTAGAAATAATGCTGGATTAGCTACAAATCCTAATTCTGTATTACTTGTTAGTGAAGATGCTCATTCTTCTTTCGTTAAATGCATAAGAGTAATGGGTCTTGATACCACTAATCTTGTCAGGATTAAAACTGATAATCAAGGTAGAATGGATATAAACGATCTCAGAAAGTCTATAGATAAATGTTCAATAGAAAATAAGAAAATATTTTCTATTGTTGCCACCCTTGGGACAACAGTAAGGGGAGCCATTGATCCTATTAAAGAAATAAGTGAAATATGCAAAAAAAAGAATATATGGCTACATATCGATGGCTCAATTGGAGGCATTTTTGCTGTAACCTCTATTCCAATAGAAGGTCTAAATAATATTAATCAGGCTAATTCGATAACGATAAATCCACAAAAAATCATTGGCATTACAAAGACTTCATCTTTGTTATTGGTTTCAAATATGAGTACTTTAGAAAATACTTTTAATACTGGACTACCATATATATCATCTAAAGAGAATATTATAAATAGAGGAGAAATTGGCATACAAGGTTCTAGACCTGCAGAGGTTATCAAACTATGGCTTGGTTTACGTTTTTTAGGTCTGAATGGAATAGAGAATATATTAAAATCATCAATTAAAAGAAAAGATTTTTTTATAAAAAGTATTAGTAAGAATAAATTTGATATATATTCAGGTCCTCTTCATATTGTTTCATTCTTACCAAAGAAACTTAAGCCAAAAGACTCTGATGCATGGACTCAAACTAAAGTTAATGAACTAATTAACAATAATTTTATGCTTTCTAGACCAAAATTTAAAGGTAAATATTTTTTACGGGTTGTTATGGGAAATTACAATACAAAAGAATCTCATATTGAAGAACTTTTGAGACTTATAGATGCTTGACTTATGAATATGGGTAGACCAAAAATTATTGCAATAGTAACAGGGTTTATATCTATAGCTATTTGTATTGCTTATTTACTCTTAATAACTATCTTTGATTTCAGAACTTATTTAAATGATCAATTATCCAATTTTACGTAATAAATGGAGGCAAACTTTTATTTGATTTAAAATACTTTTTCATTTCAATTTTTGAAATAGCTTCTTTTACGAAGTTGTTTAATATGTCCTTTCTCTTACTTATTCTATAGATATTATCTACTACTTCTTGGATTCCTCCATCTCCCCAATCTTGCCCATTTTTAAAATATTCAATCAAACTTAGTCCTACTATTCTTATTAGCCAGCCTGCTGTAACTGATTGTATAGATTTAGATAATACTATTTTAGTCAAGCTTGTAGCTAAAGCAGGAGAAAGAATGGCGAGACTCCCTTTTAATATTCCTTGTTTAGCCAATGCCCTTAGTAATGATGTCGCTAGATCTTTTGCATCTCTTTTTGTAAGCTTTATTTCATATATTTTTGATAATTCCATTATCATTTGAAGGTTTACGGAGGTAGTAGTAAGGAAATCAACAGCTGGTAGTGGATTAACTAATATTATTCCTCCTGTTATCCACATATATTTATTAATAATTTTATTTGACATTAAATATCTTTGTTCTTGCAGGAAATTTTTACTTTTAATACCTAACTTATTCGAGCGAAAAAGAATATTATCCGCCAATAACTCTTCACCATTATTATCGAGCGTTTCAATTATTTCTCTAAATAAACTTCCTACCTCTGGAACTAAATTTAAAGCATCTGATTTTATATAGGGAGATTGTTGAGGTACTGCAATTGTTTGAACAACTGAAATTTTATTTTTTCTAGCGGAAGTTATAGAAATTATATTTTCTTTGATGAGATTATTTTCATCTTTAGACCTCAAATCACATTTATTTAGAACTATTATTACTTTTTTTCTTAATTTCAATAATTCTCTAATTAAATAGTTTTCGTATTTATTTATGTCCTGATCTAACACAAAAAGAACTAAGTCGGAATTTGATGCTTGTATAATTGTTTCTTTTTCTCTTTCTTCTCCCAATTTAGATGGTTCGAATAAACCCGGAGTATCCACTATATTAATGTTTCTTTTTAAGATTGGGATACGAATTTTATAGCTATTAATTTCCTTTGTTGTACCTATTTTAGCGGAAGTTTGTCCGACAATATTTTTTAATAAAGATCTTGCTATAGATGTTTTTCCTGAGGAACCTGCTCCAAAAAGAGTAACTTTATAATCACCTGTTTTTAATTGGGACTCTAGTTTATTTTTTTGGTAATTTAACAATTCAACTTTTACTTTATCGTTAATTTTTTTATTAATTTTCTCGACCCCTTCCAAACTTATCTTGGCAGCACTATATGTATTTTTGAATGAATGTGTATTATTTTTATTTTTATATATAACTTTATAAACTATTTTTTTAAATAATTTTTTATCAACTTTATAAATTATATAAATAATCCCTATTAAAAATAGGAGGGTATAAATATTTACTATTCTTATAAATATCGAAAATAAAATATATAGAAATATTATAAATACAATAAACTTAATATACTTTAATTTCAAATAATTCATTTTATCGATTATTTTTAAAAATGTTATACAATAAAAAAATGAAACCAATATTAATAGATATATCAGCAATATTAAATACTGGAAAATTTATAATATTCAAATTTATAAAATCAACCACAAAACCTTTATATATCCTATCTATTCCATTACCAATAGTTCCCCCAAGAATAAAGCTGTAAGAATATAGATCGAACGAGTTTATAGTATTTTTCCTAAATATTAAATATATAAGTAATATTGAAAACAAAATACTTATTAAAGATAAAAATATTCTACTACCACTAAATATGTTAAATGCGGCCCCGTAATTCTTTACAAAATCTAATTTGAATAAAAGAAAATCTTTATTAATAAATAATTTTTTATTATCTAACATTAAATATTTCGTTAATTGATCTATTAGAACAATAAAAATACTTAAAAATAAAAAATATATTTTTGTTTGTATTTTATTAATCATTATTTATTACGTTTTAAACGCTCTATAGGTTTAATAAGTAACAAAATTGGAAAAAGCATTAAAAAATGATATCCAATCTTACCTAATGAGTATTTCCCTAAATTATATAAAAATAAATTAAATTGACTGTAGAATATAGTCTGTGTGAAGTTGTAAATTATTCCAGTTAAATGCATAGCACCTATTGCTATAAATCCATTTTTTAAAAAGTTTCCAACGTTTATTTTATTTCTATTATTTAAATTGTTAATTATTTTTATTAATGGATATAAACCTAATAAATAACCAAAATTTGGAGTGAGCAAATAACCTATTGAACCTCCTTGATGAAAGACAGGTAATATAAATAATCCCAAGATTAAATATATAGAAAATGCGCTGTAAACAACTTTTTTATGAAATATAAGTGTCAATAATATTATAATTGGAATTTGCCATGTGATAGGCAACTCAAAGTTATTACTAGATTTATAGATAAAAGGTAGTGGAATATAAACAGGTAACATTGATGTTATCACTAGTGATTGAATGCTCACCAGTATCTCAACTAATTTATAAAAATTGAGCATTATTATAAAATCTATTTATAAACTTCTCAATGCAACAATTGGATCTAATTTAGAAGCTCTTTTTGCAGGTAAAACGCCAAAGATTAAACCTATTGATCCTGAAATGATCATGGTGGAAAAGGTAGTTGTAATTCCTACTGATGCAGGAAGTGGTGTTATCAGAGATAAAAGAAAAACACCTGATAATCCCGTTGTTGTTCCAATTAATCCTCCAATTGTAGATAAAATCAATGCCTCTATTAAAAATTGAATTAATATATCGGACTGTTTAGCTCCTATTGCTTTTCTTAGTCCAATCTCTTCAGTCCTTTCGCTTACAGAAACAAGCATAATATTCATAATTCCTATGCCTCCAACAACTAAAGATACTGCACCAATACCAGCTAATAAAAACGTTAGCCCACTTGTTATGTTGGTTACTATATTCAATGCGTCTTCTTGTGATCTAACCGCAAAGTCATCATCTCTTATTATTTTATGTCTTTGCCTTAATAAGTTAGTAATCTGAAATTTAGCGGCACTAGTTGCATTTTTATTTATCGCTTCAACACTAATGAAGCTTAAACTTATCCCATATGTCGGGTCCTTCCCTGTAATCCTATTGACCATCGTTGTTAATGGAATATATGCATTTTTGTCTTGATTACTTCCAAATACAGCACCTTTTGGTTTTAATATTCCGATAATTTCATAAGTGTGGTCTTTAATTCTTATTTTTTTTCCAAGTGATGAAGATTTATCTTTGAAAAATTCGTCTTTAAGATCAGGACCTATTACAACATAACTTCTAGCACTATTAACATCACTTTTTGATAAAAATCTACCCTTATCTACTTCAAAGCTTCTTACTTCAAGAAATTCAGGAGTAACTCCAGCAATTGATATATTTAAACTTTTAGAGTTTGATTGCACTATTTCGTTAGCAGAGATTTGAGGAGCTACTTTTTTAACTGTTGGTACTTGATTGCTTATTGCTATTGCATCTTCTAAAACTAAGTTTTTAGGGAATGAAATACCTCTTCTTCTTGTGTCATTATTTCCAGGAACAATGAATAAAACATTTGCACCTAAATTACTTAATTGGTTTTTTGCTAATGTTTGAGCACCTCTACCAAGTCCAACAAGTGTAATAACTGAAGCATTTCCTATAATTATCCCCAGCATTGTTAACGAACTTCTCAATTTGTTCGAAACTAAAGTTTTTGTGGCCATGCCTAAGGCTTCTTTTATTGAGATATTCCTAGACATATTTATATTTATCTATTGCATCATCATCTTCAATTTGTCCCATGTATATAACACCTTCATTAAGCTGGAGTGTGATAAGGTCGCCATTACTGATTTGATGATTATCCATATTTTCTAAATTACAAATTGTAGAAATCTTTTTATTATTTTTGTTAAACAAAGCATAAACATTATTTACATTTTGGTTCGTAACAATGCCGGCAATATTTTTACTCAGTGGAATATTTTTCATTAATTCCTTCGGAACAAATAATATTTCTCCTGGGCAAATTAAGGATATATCAAGATTATTTTTAATTATTCTTGCTTTACCTGTAACCCCGATTTCTCCTATTGAAATTCCTCTTGATACTATCTTTCTTACTAAACCGACTTTTATTAAATCTGTAGAGCCGCTAATTCCAGTTAATGTGCCTGCTGTTTGAACTACTAAATCTCCTTGATTTAGAATCCCCATCTCTTGAGCAATTTGCATAGCTAAACTAAAAGTTTTTGCTGTTCTTTCATCATTTTTAACTACTATTGGAGTGACTCCCCAAACAAGTTGCAATCTTCTCGCTACACTTCTCTCTGTAGTAGTTGCCAAGATAGGTGTTGGTGGCCTGAACTTACTTACATTTCGAGCGGTAGAACCTGATTTAGTTAAAGGGATTATAGCTCCAGCATCAAGTTGTCTAGCTATATTACTTACTGCTGCACTAATAGCATTGGGGATCGTACTGGGTAAGTGGCTTTCAATAGCCTTAAGTGGATAATCCCTTTCAATTCTTCTTGCTATGGTTGCCATCGTTTCAACTGCCTCAACAGGATAATCGCCAACTGCAGTTTCGTTTGAAAGCATTACAGCATCCGTACCATCCAGAATTGCATTTGCAACATCACTAACTTCTGCCCTAGTTGGTCTTGGGTTAGAAGCCATAGAATCAAGCATTTGAGTCGCTGTAATTATTGGGATACCTAATGAATTAGCTTTTCTTATTAATTCCTTTTGTAAAAGAGGAACTTCTTCGGCAGGCATTTCTACCCCCAAATCACCTCTTGCAACCATAACCCCATCACATAAGGGTAATACTGTATCGATCTGATCAATTGCTTCAAATTTTTCTATTTTTGCGACTACAGGAGTGGAATGCCCATTTTTGTTTATTAAATCTTTTATCTCATTTATATCGGATGGATTTCTTACGAAACTTAGTGCTATCCAATCAACTCCTTCAGATAAACCGAATTTTAAATCCTTTTTATCTTTTTCTGTTAATGCTTTTACTGATAATTGAACATCTGGAAAATTAACACCTTTATTGTTTGAAAGAACCCCTCCTACAGTTACCATGCATTCCAAATTATTAGCTTTTATATCGACTTTTTCTACAATCATTTCTATTTTTCCATCATCTAAAAGTATCCTTTTCCCTTCGCTAACTTCTTGAGAAAGTTTGTCGTAGGTTACATTTGCAATAGTATTTGTACATTCGATTTCATTTGATGTAAGTATGAATTTATCGCCTTTTTTAACTTTTACTGGCCCATCTTTAAAGCGCCCTAATCGTATTTTAGGTCCTTGAAGATCTTGCAATATTCCAATATCTATATCTAACTTTCTTGATACTTCTCTTATGGTTTTTATTCTCTCAGCATGATCTTTATGATCTCCATGTGAGAAATTTAATCTGAATGTTGTTACTCCAGCTTTAATTAAATTTGTAATTATCTCTTCAGATTGAGTTGCAGGGCCAATAGTTGCTACTATTTTTGTTCTTCTTTTTAAATCAATATTCGACATATATAGATAATATTGCTAGATATAAATAAATTTACCATACCCAAAGTTAGTTATTTAAGTCATGGATTTTAAAACTTATCAGAAAAAAGCTAGAGAAACAGCACAATATCCAGATTTAGGCTCAAATAATATTTATCCAACTCTTGGTTTAGTTGGAGAGGCTGGTGAGGTGGCAGAAAAAGTCAAAAAGGTCATAAGAGATAAAAATGGAATATTCGATAACGAATCAAAATTAGGTATTAAAAAAGAGTTAGGAGATGTTTTGTGGTATATATCAAATCTTTGTACAGAATTAAATTTCAATTTAGAGGATGTTGCATTACAAAACCTTGAAAAATTAAAATTAAGAGCTGCCAAAGGTAAAATTAGAGGTTCTGGAGATGATAGATAAATTCAGCTATAACTTAAACTTGCATACTGGAGATTTGTAATTAAATTTTGAATAACATTTAAAAGTAAAAAAGCTAATAAAGATGAAATATCAAATCCACCTATTGGAGGGATAATTCCCCTAAAAATGTTTAAATAAGGATCTGTGATAGAAGTTAATGCAGATAAAACGCCGTTACTCCAATCAATACCTGGAAACCATGTAAGTAAAATTCTTATTATCAGTATGAAAGAATAAATTGATAAAGTTTGGCCCAGAACTGCAAAAATCTCAGGTAACATTATGTTGTCGTAATTCAATATATTCTAACATTTACTTATTATTGCTGCTTATTATTGCTTCCTATATTTGAGAGATATTCATTACTTACAGCAAAAGTTTGAAAAAACTTTTCTGATAATGATAGCCAATATGATCTACCATCTTTTTGCTTCCGTTTGAGGATAAATTTCTTTTCTAATAATTCTTTAATATGATCATAAGCACCTGAACCTCGAAGAATTATAAGATCCGATTGCAGAATCTTTTTTTTGATCGCAATAGTTGCCAAAGTTCTTAATTCGGATGTTTTTAAATCAGAAGGTAGTAAATCATCGACGAATTCATTAAGACTAGATTTTAGTTCGAGAGAAAAACTGTTATTAACTGCATTTAATTCAATAGCTGAGTTGGGATTAGAGTATTTATTTTTTAGATCTTTAATTGCATCATTTATTGAGTTAATGTCAGAATTAGTAATTTCTGAAAGATCCTTTTTTGTTATTGGTCTCCCTTTCAAATACAGAACAGCTTCAACTTTAGTAACTAGATCTATATCAGATATTGGCTTGTTATTTAGATCAGAATGATTGATTTTTTATTACCTAAATCTTACCTAATTTACCTTATATTTAATCTGATGCACCAAGGAATAATTTGTATGTATCGTTTTGAGTTTCGTCCCAGAATTTATAGCCTAGAATCCTTACAAATTTATTCCACTCTAAAATTTCATTTTTATCGATTAAAACTCCAATAACAATTTTCCCTACATCAGCACCATAATTCCTATAGTGAAATACGCTTATAGACCAATTAGATTTCATATTGTTTAAAAAATTTATTAATGCTCCAGGTCTTTCAGGAAACTCAAATCTGTATAAAAGCTCTACAAAGTTTCTACTATTCATTTCATTAAAATTTTTTGGTAATCGCCCACCTACCATATGTCTTAGATGATTTTTAGATAATTCATCATCACTTATGTCAATAAAAGAGTAATCCGATTTTTTAAATTTATTTAAAAGATTTTTTTTATCAATTAATCCATAGACTTCAACTCCTATGAAGATCTGAGCATTATCAGAATTCGACATTCTATAGCTAAATTCAGTTAAGTTTCTATTCTCGAGTAACTTACAAAAATCAATTAAACTACCTGCATGTTCAGGAATTTCAACAGCCATCATAACCTCTTTACACTCTCCAAGTTCTGCTCTTTCTGCTACGAATCTAAGTCGCTCAAAATTCATATTTGCACCACAGGCAATCGCAACCATTTTTTTATTTGAATAGTTAGATTTCAAAATATCCTTTTTCATTCCTGCAATTGATAATGCTCCTGCTGGTTCTAGTATTGATCTAGTATCTTCAAAAACATCTTTTATAGCAGCACATATTTCATCGGTATTAACCCTAATCATCTTATCTATATATTTTTTACCAATTTCAAAAGTATTTTTACCAATTTTTTTAACCGCTACTCCATCTGCAAATTGACCAACAGATGATAACTCCACAATTTTTGATTGTTCCAAGGATTTTGTCATAGCGTCTGCGTCTTCTGGCTCAACGCCAATTATTTTTACTTCAGGCCATATTTTTTTAATATATGAAGATATCCCTGATATCAATCCACCACCACCAACAGCGATATAAATTGCATAAGGTTTTTCCTTTAGTTGCTGTTCAAGTTCAATAGCTATAGTTCCTTGTCCTGCTATTACATCTGGATCATCAAAAGGATGAATAAAACATAAATTTCTTTCTTGGCTAATCCTTATTGCCTCTTTGTAAGTTTCATCATAATTATCACCAAATAATATAACTTTTGCTTTTAAATTTTTTACTGCATTAACTTTTACTAGAGGTGTTGTAATTGGCATTAATATGGTTGCTTGACAATTTAATTTGAGAGCACTAAGTGCAACACCTTGAGCATGATTTCCAGCACTTGAAGTAATTACTCCCTGACTAAGCTGTGATTTCCTGAGCTTACTCATCTTGTTGTAAGCCCCTCTTATTTTGAATGAAAATACATCTTGAAGATCTTCTCTTTTTAAAAAAACTTCATTATTAAGTGTATTACTTAAATTATGTGCTTTCTCAAGCGGTGTTTTTTTTGCTACTTCATAGACTTCAGCTTGAAGTATTTTTTCAAAATAATCATTCATATATATATTTTTAGCATTAATTATTAATCTAATAAAACATTACATGATCTATTTCTAAAAAAATACTCATTTTGCACCTCGGCGTTTTAGATTATATAGATACCAATTTTTGTTAAATGCTTTTAAGTGAGTTAAGTCATCCAAATCAACTGCATGGCTTAACAGTTTCACAATTAGAAGAAATTGCTTGTCAAATTAGAGAAAGACATCTTCAAGTAGTGTCTACTAGTGGTGGACATCTAGGTCCTGGATTAGGTGTAGTTGAGCTGACATTGGCTTTATATCAAACTCTTGATCTTGATTTCGATAAAGTTGTTTGGGATGTAGGACATCAAGGTTATCCTCATAAATTAATAACAGGACGTTTCAGTCAATTTGATTCTCTTAGACAACAAAATGGAGTGGCTGGATATCTTAAAAGAAGTGAAAGTAAATTTGATCATTTCGGTGCTGGACATGCAAGTACTTCCATTTCTGCTGCTTTAGGAATGGCAATAGCGAG
This sequence comes from Prochlorococcus sp. AG-418-I21, assembly GCA_003214115.1. Taxonomy (GTDB): domain Bacteria; phylum Cyanobacteriota; class Cyanobacteriia; order PCC-6307; family Cyanobiaceae; genus Prochlorococcus_A. The sequence continues at coordinate 10,201 of QCMA01000014.1, read as the reverse complement.
AGATAGAAAAGGTGAAAATTACAAATGTGTCGCTGTTATTGGAGATGGAGCATTAACTGGAGGAATGGCATTAGAAGCTATAAATCATGCAGGTCACTTACCAAATACTCCTTTAGTTGTAGTACTTAACGATAATGATATGTCTATTTCACCTCCAGTAGGAGCCCTTTCATCTTACTTAAACAAGGTAAGACTAAGTCCACCATTACAATTTTTGTCCGATAGTGTTCAAGAGAGTGTAAAAAATATTCCCTTAATAGGCAAGGATATTCCGGAAGAACTAAAAAATATTAAAGGAAGCGTAAGAAGGCTTGCTGTACCTAAAGTTGGTGCTGTATTTGAAGAACTTGGATTTACATATATGGGTCCAATTGACGGACATGATATTGAAAATTTAGTTAATACTTTTAACGCTGCACATAAGCTTAAAAAACCTGTACTCGTTCATGTTGTCACAACAAAAGGGAAGGGTTACCCTTATGCAGAAGCAGATCAGGTTGGATACCATGCACAATCTGCATTTGATTTGACAACTGGTAAATCCATTCCATCTAAGAAACCTAAGCCTGTTAGTTATAGTAAAATATTTGGTCAGACCTTATTAAAAATATGTGAACAAGATAGCAAAGTAGTTGGTATTACAGCAGCAATGGCAACAGGTACAGGATTAGATATATTGCAAAAAAACATCCCAGATCAATATATAGATGTTGGAATAGCAGAACAACATGCAGTTACTCTTGCAGCAGGAATGTCGTGCGATGGTCTTAAACCCGTTGTGGCTATTTATAGTACTTTTCTTCAACGTGCATTCGATCAGTTAATTCATGATGTAGGTATACAAAATTTACCAGTATCGTTCGTACTAGATCGAGCTGGGATAGTTGGAGCTGACGGTCCTACTCACCAAGGTCAGTACGATATCAGTTATATGAGATCTATACCAAATTTTGTATTGATGGCACCAAAAGATGAGTCTGAATTACAGAGAATGTTAATAACTTCTATTAACCATAATGGTCCTACAGCTCTAAGAATACCCAGGGGTTCTGGATTAGGGGTTGCTGTTATGGATGAGGGTTGGGAACCTTTGAATATAGGCGAAGCCGAAATTCTTGAAGAAGGAGAAGATATTTTAATTATTGCTTATGGTTCAATGGTTGCATCAGCTATTGAAACAGCAAAGATCCTAAAAAATATGAACATTAATGCATGTATTGTTAATGCGAGATTTGTGAAACCTTTGGATAAAAATCTTATTATGCCTTTAGCAAGTAGACTTCAAAAAGTTGTAACTATGGAAGAAGGAAGCCTTATAGGTGGCTTTGGTTCCGCAATAGTTGAATTATTTAATGATAACGAAATAAACATTCCCGTATACAGAATAGGTATACCTGATGTATTAGTTGATCATGCCTCACCTGACCAGAGTAAAGAAAAATTGGGACTCTTGCCTGATCAGATGGCAGATAAAATTATTAAGAAATTTAAGTTAGATAATTAAAAAATTAATAAATTAATTTTATAAAACACCACGTGAGGCTAATCCCAAGATTGCTCCAATTCCAAAAATATGACCTAAGCAATTAGCACCTACAACTGATGCGTGACTTAAACCACCATAGAATTTTGAATTAGGTATTTCAAAACCTTCGTTAGGTTTTCTTATAGTTGCTCTAGCTATTGCATAAGCAAAGACATTACATGCAATCATAACAACGGCACACTTTGGTGACCATTCAAATGTTGCTGGAGCAGAAGCAGCTGCAAATAATGTAGTAAACATAAAAAATCGTTATTTTTATATATTCTCTAATACTTTTACCTAAAAAACACAAAATTGTAAAAGGTCTTAAGAGTTGTTTACTTCTAAGGTATTTAAAATCTTTATGAAACCCAACAAAATAACAAAATCGCTTAGGGTTAAGAAAGATTCTGCTAAACCATGCAAGAAGTCAATCTCAACAAGGGTTTTGTCATAGTAATTTAAGGTAAAGATAGAAACTACAATGGTTATAAACACAAATAAAACTGTTAAGGAATAACCTGTTTTTACAAATTTATTCACAGATTTAATTTTATATAAGTAGAACAAAAAGATTGCATATGGAACTATAGATGCCGCAAACAAAGCTGTGTTGTCAATTGAAGCTAATTTTTCTAAAATTTTTATAAATAAATCATTCATAAGTCTCTTTCTTTTTAAAAATAATGAATGATGCAAGAGCTAATGTTGAATTTCCAATAAATGTAAATATTCCTTGAAGTGTTACTAATCCATATAACGCATCTTGATTATCATAGATATGCCAAGTTATAGCGCACATCGCTCCTATTAAGTTTGGGACCATAGCTAAGCTTAACCAAAAATATAAATTGTAATTCTTATATGTAGAAATTTTGTATATGATAAAGATGGCATATATCCATTCAATGACTGAAGAGATATGAATTAACCAAGTTCCAAATGAAAGTTCGTGCAAAATTTATATTTTTTTCTTTAGTACATTAAGTACTTCCTTGGCATGATTTATAGGTAAAACACTTATCCATCTATAAGAAATAATCCCTTCAGGAGAAATCAAAAAAGTATTTCTATCTGAAAATGGAGGAATCCAAGAACCATAGTTATCGCTAATAATTCCCTCTGGGTCAGATAACAAAGTGTAGTTTATGGATTTCTCGCTGCAGAAACTTTCATGCGAATCTTGATTATCAGCACTAATGCCTACAATTTCGGCATTATATTTTGAAAAATCTTTTTTTAACTCTGAAAAACCTTTAGCTTCAATAGTGCAACCTGCTGTGAAGTCCTTTGGATAAAAATACATAACAAGCCACTTACCTTGAAAGTCATTTAATTCCCAAATTTTTTTTGATTTTATGTTTTTATTAAAACCTTCTAATTGAAAGTTTGGAGCAGAATCGCCGACTTCAGGAGCAAAGTCAAAAGCTATTGCTGAATTACAATTAATTAGAAGAATAAATGGTATTAATATAGTTACAACTAAATTTCTCATTAAATTTAGAATTTTTTCAAATCAACTCCATTTGATTTAGCAAATTTATCTAATCCTACTTTTTGTATAGATTTTAGTGCTTTGGTACTAATTTTTATATTTACCCATTTTTTGCCTTCTTCCCACCAAAGTCTCCTTTTTTGGAGATTAACTTGTTGCAATTTTTTTGTGCGAATATGTGAGTGACTCACGGCCATCGCATTATTAGCTTTTGCACCAGTCAGTTCGCAAACTCTTGACATATTTTTGAGTTAGATATTTAAAATTTTAACACACAACTCAATTTGTTGAATTAAGCAATTCTGAAATTAATTCTGCATTATTATTTTGTAAATTAATAATCTGTTCTTGATCTAATCCACCAACTGATAGTTTAGCCATATCGTAGACATGATTTGCAATTTTAAATGCCAATGGATTTTCTATAGGATCTTTTTTATCAATAATTAATTTACTGCCTGTAATTTTATTAAGACCAACAATAAGAGGATGTTCTTTGTTGATTAAAAGCACATGATATTCAGGTAAGCCAGGTATCTTTTGTTCCATGTAAGCACCCATATCATTAATTCTTCTCATTTGTTCTGGAAGCAAGATCATAGCCGGTGGAGCACCTTTACTTGAAAGTGACTGAACTTTGACAGTCACTTTTTCATTGTTAAGTGCTTTTACAATCGTATCTCTGAGATTTTCTGTATTTGATTTACCATCCTTATCTACGATTTCTTTAGATTCTTTATCTTCTAGTTCATTTATTTCTGAATCAACTCTTTGGAACTGATAATCTTCGTTTTTACTTTCTAACCAAGGAAGAAATTGTGCATCAATTAAGGGATCTGATTTAATAACTTCTTTGTTATCAGATAAGCATATATTTAATGCGCTTGACTGGGCAATCAAATCTGAACAGTAAATTATTTTCTTTGGATCATTTATCTTATTTCGTTCTTTGTAATTTGCGAGAGTTGTGAAATATTTATCATTTGATTTGATAAGTGATTTATTTTCAATATCTTTAGTTACGTCTTTCTCTGAATTTATAATTGTTTCGAAAATTATACTGTTATCAACTAAATCAGCAAATTTTTCATCTTCGATAGCTCCAATCTTAATAAAAGCAGAGATAGAATCCCAAATTTCTGTATAAAATTCTGGAGAATTATTTATCATATCCTTTAGTTTATTTGCGATTTTTTTTGAAATAAATGATGATATAGATCTTACTTTTCTATCAGTTTGTAATGCACTTCTACTAACATTTAGCGGTATATCTGTAGAGTCAATTACTCCTCTTAGAGGTAGAAGGTATTTTGGTACTATCTCTTTAATTGAATCGCTTACGAATACTTGATTACAAAATAGTTTTATTTCTCCCTTTTCCCAATCAGCTCTACCAGACAACTTTGGAAAATACAATATCCCTTGTATGTCATATGGATAATCTGTATTTAGATGAATCCATAACAGTGGATCTCCCTGAAAAGGATAAAGGTATTTATACAACTCTATATAATCTTCATCTTTTAATTCACTTGGTTGTTTTCTCCAAGGAGGATTTTTCTTATTTATTGTCTCACCTTCTAATAAGACATCTATCGGCATAAAATCACAATATTTTTTAATTAATGATTTAATCCTTTCAGGCTCAATAAACTCTTTTTCTTCATCAAGTAGGTGTAGTATCACATCTGTACCAATTACCTCTCTTTCAGACTCTTCTAAAGTAAAATTTGGCGATCCATCACAAGACCATTTGAAAGCCTTTGATTCTCCAATTGCTGATTTTGTTAATATATCAACTCTATCTGCCACCATGAAACTTGAATAAAAACCAAGTCCAAAATGGCCTATAAATTCATCATTATCTTTTTTGTATTTTGTTAGGAATTCTTCTGCGCTAGAAAATGCTACTTGGTTAATGTACTTCTTGATTTCTTCAGCATTCATTCCAATTCCATTATCAGAAATTGTTAGTGTATTATTCTCGCGGTCGATAGATATTTTTACTTGAGCATTTTCAGTATTTTCGCAGTCTCCTGCCATGGATGCCATTCTTCGTTTACTTATTGCATCAACACCATTACTAACAAGTTCTCTTAGAAATATTTCATGGTCAGAATATACTGCCTTCTTAATAATTGGGAAAATATTTTCGGTATTAATACGAATTTCGCCTTTTTCCATTTAAAAAAATCAAATATATTAAATCTTATTTCTTAAAAACTAGTTAATCAAGTTTAATTAGGAGTATTGTCCGAACAATATATCAATTTAAAAACTATATAAACTTTTAAATTGTTTTATTTAACCCAAAAAATCTCAGTACAATTATTTTCTAACATTATTTGATTGGCTTTAGCCAAGTCATTACATGGATTTAAATGTAAGACGGCAATATTCCCTCTTTTATGTTGTTCTTTTTGTTCATTCATACCTTTTTCTAGCAAATAAGAATCTTTAAACATTAATAAAATCTTTTTTTTATCTGTCTTTTCTTCCCTAATTAAATTTCTTAAAATGTCTATTGAAATTGTAAATCCAATCCCATTTAAGATTTTCTCATTTGGACTGAAGAATCTTACTAATTCATCATATCTACCGCCTTTTGCAATAACGCTTTTATTTTTACCATCATCCCCTATTAGTTGAAAAACTATTCCTTCATATAAATTCAAGTGGGGTTGAAATGTGGGATCAAGTTGTAGTTTAACACCATATTTATTTGATATTTTGGATAATGTTTCAAATAAAAAATTTAAGTCATCTAAAGTTTTACTAGTACCATAAGTGGTTTTCAATTTTTTTAATACTGTAATAGGTTCTCCTCTTGTAAATAAGATATCTTTAAGGATATATTTATCATCTTCATCAATTCCTAATTTATATAAATTATCTTGATCAAAATTAACCAGACTTTTCTTAATTTCTTCAAAATTATTATTCTTATATTTATTTAAGATTAAATCCATTATTTTTGTGGTACTTACTAATAGAAATAAATTACAACCATTTTTCAAATTAATGGTATCGATTGCATCAAACAAAATATTAATCACTTCAATTTCTGGGTATTTTGTATCATATCCAATTAGTTCAATTCCACTCTGCAGTTTTTCTTGAAACTTAAATGAATTTTTATTATTTTGTTTTTTATCAAAGACTGTGCCATTGGTGAATAATCTTATTGGTCTTTTCTTATTTATTAATCTAGTAGATGACAATTTAACAATAGATGTTGTCATTTCTGGTCTAAGACATAATGAATTATTACTTACTATTCCCACAACCTGATTTTCTTCAATAACTCCACGCCCTTTTATCGTCTCTAAAGTATTTATAAATGATGGTGAAACCTCTTCATAGCCCCATAGTTTATAAATACTATTTAAATTATTTATGATGTTCGAGTTATTTTTTACATCTACTAATTTAATTTCCTTTATATCTGACATTTTAATATTTAACCAATTTTAAGTATAGAGATTTTTGTTAAATGGAGAAACTTTATCTAGTTCATTTTTTAATTCATTCTCAATGCTGGGAGAACAAGCTAAAATTCTTCCAGAATTTAAATTAAATTTGCCTGTTGGATAATCTGAAATAATTCCACCAGCTTCTTTTACAATGATAGCACCGGCTGCTAGGTCCCATACCTCCAATCCTCTTTCCCAGTATCCATCAACTTTACCTGAAGCAACAAATGCTAGATCAACTGCTGCTGCTCCTCCTCTTCTGACACCTCTAGTTTTATGTGTTAAATAACAAAATTCAGCATAATTATTGTCCTCTGTTTCAAATCTGTCATATGAGAAACCAGTCACAAGTAGACTATCAGAAAGTTGAGAAGGGCTCGATACTTTAATTTCAATATCATTGCAGAATGATCCTAAACCGATACAGGCTGAATAGAGTTCATTTAAATAAGGTACCGAAATAGCGCCTATAATTGGGTTGTTTTGATATACAAGACCAATAGAGGTTCCAAAAAAAGGATATCCATGAGAATAATTTGTTGTCCCGTCTAATGGGTCTATACACCATGTTAAATCCGACGATTTGTTTAATTTACCCGATTCCTCTGCATTGATAGATATATTTGGGGTCACTTCTAATAAATATTCTTTTATTTTATTTTCAACTTCCAAATCTACATTGGTTATTAGATCACCTTTCCTACCTTTTGATGATATTTTTTGAATTTTATTATAATTTATTTTTAGAATTTCATTACCAATTTTAGCGGAGTTCTTGGCTATTTCATACAAACTGGTTATGTTTACATGATTTGAAAGTTCATCTATTTCACTAAATTCAATCATTATATTTAATCTTCCTCAAATTCCCAAGGTGGAGCAACTCTTGTATTTCCCCTCCCAAAGTATTGTCCAAATTGTAAATCATAAACTTCATCTTCATATGTAGTTTCCACCTCAAGATCTGAAGTTGCTTTAGCGACACAAAGCAGTGCATAACCTTTATCTTTTAAGGCTTGAGATACACCCATGGCTTCTGGTTGATGCAAAGTACCAGATATTATCTTAACTGCACAACTTGTACAGCAACCATTTCTACATGAAAATTCAAGTTTGAAACCTTTCTTTTCAAATTCCTTAAGTATGTACTCATCACTATTAACCTGCTCTTGATAGACCTTTCCGGTTTCCTTATTTTTAATCGTAACTTTGAAAGTCTTTTTCAAATAACTTTCCTCAAAAATGGGATGATCAAGGGTTAAAATGGTTATCTTGGGAGAGGTGGCCGAGTGGTTGAAGGCGCAGCACTGGAAATGCTGTATAGGGGCAACTTTATCGAGGGTTCGAATCCCTCTCTCTCCGTTTTATATTAGATTATATTGGTTAACTACATCAACACCTTTGTCTGTAAAGGATGTTTTAAAATATATAGTAATCTTTAAGACAAGTTATAAATAATCTTATTTATTTAAATTAAGTTGAAAATATTTGATTTTTACTATTATATGTAAATATCTAAGATAAAAATTAATTTAATTATTAGTAAATTTTGCTTTAATTTAGCGATCTAAAATCATGGGGCAAATAGTTGGAATAGATTTAGGTACTACTAACTCTGTTGTAGGAGTTATAGAAGCTGGTCGTCCAATTATTATTGCTAATTCCGAGGGATCCAGAACTACACCTTCCATAGTCGGATTTACAAAAGACAAAGAAATTGTAATAGGAGACCAAGCGAGAAGACAACTTGTTCTAAATCCAAAGAATACCTTTTATAATCTAAAAAGATTTATTGGTAGTGACTGGGATGAATTAGACGAGAATAGTATTTCCGTTCCCTATAACGTAAAGGCTAATTCCAATGGAAGCGTTAGAGTTCTAAGTCCAAATACAGAAAGAGAGTATGCACCTGAAGAATTAGTGAGCTCATTGATTAGAAAATTAATTAATGATGCTGAAACATATCTAGGAGATACTGTTGATTCTGCAGTTATTACTGTCCCTGCATACTTTAATGAATCACAAAGGCAAGCTACAAAGGATTCCGCATTATTAGCTGGTATTAAAGTAGATAGAATTCTAAATGAACCTACTGCTGCTGCTTTAGCTTATGGTTTTGAAAAAAGTTCCTCTAATAATGTTTTAGTTTTTGATTTAGGAGGAGGAACTTTTGATGTTTCATTATTGAAAATTTCTAATGGTGTATTTGATGTTAAAGCCACTTGTGGAGATACACAGCTAGGAGGAAACAATTTTGATTCAAAAATAGTTGATTGGCTTGCAAAAAAATTTCTTGCTGAACATGAAATTGATCTAAGAAGGGATAGACAAGCTTTACAGAGATTAACAGAGGCTGCTGAAAAAGCTAAATGTGAATTATCAGGATTACAAAAAACAAAAATATCTTTACCATTTATCACAACTAGTAAAGAGGGGCCATTACATATTGAAGAAACCCTAGATAGAAAAATATTTGAATCATTATCACAAGATTTACTAGATAGGTTATTAGAACCAGTTCAAATAGCTTTAGATGATTCTGGATGGAACGCGGAAGATATTGATGAGGTAGTTCTTGTAGGTGGCAGTACAAGGATCCCTATGGTTCAACAATTAGTAAAGACTCTTGTACCAAATGATCCTTGTCAATCTGTTAATCCTGATGAAGTCGTAGCAGTTGGAGCTGCGATACAATCTGGAATTATTAGTGGTGATTTACAGGATTTACTCCTAAATGACGTTACTCCTTTATCTTTAGGTTTAGAAACTATTGGTGGTCTTATGAAGGTACTCATTCCTCGGAATACCCCAATACCAGTCAGACAATCTGATGTTTTTAGTACCTCTGAAGCTAATCAATCATCAGTTGTTGTTCAAGTGCGTCAAGGAGAAAGACCTTTGGCTTCTGAAAATAAATCACTTGGTAAATTTAGACTATCAGGAATACCTCCAGCTCCAAGAGGAATACCTCAAGTCCAAGTAGCATTTGATATTGATGCTAATGGTCTTTTAGAAGTAAGTGCAACTGACAGAACAACTGGAAGAAAGCAAACTGTTACAATTTCTGGAGGTTCTAATTTAAATGAACAAGAAATAAATTCGATAATTGAAGAAGCTAAAGCTAAAGCTAATGAAGATAGGAAAAGAAGATCTGTAATTGATAGAAAAAATAGTGCTTTAACTCTTATTGCACAAGCTGAAAGAAGACTTAGGGATGCTTCATTAGAATTTGGTCCTTATGGGGCCGAAAGGCAACAGCGAGCTGTTGAATTAGCCATTCAAGATGTTGAAGAGTATATAGATGACGATGATCCTCAAGAATTAGAAATTTCAGTAAGTGCTCTACAAGAAGCATTATTTGGCTTAAACAGAAAATTTGCGGCAGAAAAGAAAACTGATAATAATCCCTTGCAGGGCATTAAAAATACATTTGGATCATTAAAGGATGAACTCTTTTCTGATGATTATTGGGATGATGATCCTTGGGATAATCAAATGAATAGAAATTATAGAAATTCGAGGTATGGTAATTCTAGGGACGATGATCCATGGGACAATGACTACTTCCTCTAAAAAAGACTATTTATCGATTTTGGGTTTATCCCCTGATTTCGATGATAAAGAACTTAAAAAGGCCTTTAGAAGAGAAGCGAGAAAATGGCATCCAGATTTAAATAAAAATGATCTCAATGCAGAAGAAAGATTTAA
>QCMA01000013.1 GCA_003214115.1 Prochlorococcus sp. AG-418-I21 | reverse complement strand
CAGATTATTAGATGGGTCCAAGGGAGTAATCCAAAGGTATATAGATTTCCTTCAGTACTAAGAGGGGTAACAAGTACATTACAAAATTCACTGAAGAAATACCTGTAGTTTTTAATTGGACCTTGTTCTTTATGTAGGGTATCTTTATGAGCTATTGCTACATGATAATCATCCAGTGTATTGTCATGGGCAATTTTCCAATTGCAATTTAAGGTATCAGAAAATTCAGAAAAAATGCTGTAATTCATACCCCATTCAGCATTACATTTTCTCCCAACAAGCTTAATTTGATCATCTATAGATATTGGTTTTTTGCTGAAATTAATCCAAATTAAAGGGCCATTTATTAAAGAGTTAACTTTTTCTAAAAAATAATCGCCTGTTTCTATTTTTGTTTCAAAGTCGTACTTTAATGGTAAGTTTTTAAGTTTTCCAAAACTATCAAAAGTCCAGCCATGGTAAGGACAAAAAATACTATTAGAAGGATTTAATTTTGTTTTTGGCAAACACAATTTTGACCCACGATGGGGGCATCTATTTTTAAAAACAGTTATTAAATTATTTTCTGAACGCGATATAATAAATGATTGATTAAAGAATTTTTTTTCCAATATTTCCCCAGTTTTGATTTCTCCAATAAAAATCAATGGGTGCCAATAATTTTCTGAATAGTTATCTAATTCAAGTTCAAATATTTTTTGGTCGTTATAAAGCCAATTAGGCAAAAAACTAGTTGACATTATTTAAATTTTTTGGAGGCTTCTTAAAAAATCAGATAATTCATATCGTAATTTTGAAAAATCCGAATCAAGTTTCAATTTATCTAAATCGCCTTTTTGAAGATCTACCTTAACTTCTTTTATGATTCTTCCAGGATTAGGTGCCAAAATACATATTTGCTGAGAGAGAGCTAATGCTTCTTCAATATCATGGGTTATAAGTAAAACTGTCAATGAAGTTTTTTTCCATAATTCATAGAGAAATTTCTGCATAGATTCTCTTATCTGTAAGTCCAAGGCTCCAAAAGGTTCATCTAAAAGTAAAATTTTAGGGTTAGTCGCTAGAGCTCTTGCAATTGCAATCCTTTGTTGCATTCCTCCAGATAATTCTTTTGGATATTTATTTCCAGAATCCTGAAGACCTACTACTTCTAATAAATAAGATGTCCTATATTTTATTTCTTTCAACTTATAAGAATTTAAATTCATTCCAAATGCAATATTCTCAGATGCTGTGAGCCAAGGGAAAAGACTATATTTCTGAAAAACCATTCCTCTATCCAATCCCGGTCCACTAACTATTTTCCCATCGACTTTTACGTTCCCTTTAGATGGACTCTCAAGCCCAGCAATAATCCTCAATATAGTACTTTTACCTGATCCAGAGCTCCCAACAAGAGTTTTAAATTCGCCAGAACTTATTGAAAAGCTTATTCCCTCAATTGCCTTTTTTCTATTTGAACCTTCCCCAAAATATTTTGAAATATTATTAACATCTAATTTCATTTAAACAGCCCATTTACATGTACGTCTAAGTAGCAATCTAAAACTCATATCCAAAGCAAATCCTATTAATCCAAGAACTATTAATTCTGCAAATATTTGATCTGTGCGAAAAAATCTTTGAGCCAGTTGAATCCTTTTACCTAAACCAACTTCTGCTGCAATTAACTCTGCAACAATTACTAAATTCCATGAAGTTGCGATATTAATTCTTAAAGTATCAATAATACTTGGCAATGAATATCTGGCTATTACTCTGATTAATAAATCTTTTGTATTACCTCCTAAAGTAAGCGTCGTTTCAATGAGTTCTTTGGGTACAAATTTTACTGAATCCATCACCATCAAAACATTAAAGTAGACAGTACCAATGAAAATTAATGCGATCTTTGGAGCCTCTTCTATTCCTAGATAAATAATAAGTAAGGGAGAAAAAGCAGCGGCTGGCATATACCTAAGCATCGCAATTAATGGTTCACACAACGCACAAAAAGAAGGGAAAGAACCCATTAAAATTCCTAGAGGAATTGAAAAAATTGTTGCAATTATAAACCCAGCAAATACCCTACCAGTACTTGCAAAAATATCTTCAAATAATATTCCACTTTCAGCCATATCCAAAAGAGAATAAAAGACCGCTAACGGTGATGGTAAAAACATTTCACTTACAAGTTTTAATTGACAAACTAATGTCCAAATTAATAGGGGAAGCAAAAGTGAGGCTATTTGAAGAAATATTTTATTTAATTTTTTCGGTTCACTACCAAATGAAAAGAGGGATAAAAAATATTTATCCCTCTTGATTAATTTTGAACTAACCATTTTAATTTTGTATTAATTAACTGATATTTTTAACAAACGAAGAGTCAAATAATTGACTCATATCTGGTTTTTCAGGAATAAATCCTACTTTTACCATAAAGTCTGCCATTTGTTTCGCTGCATAAGGCATATGTTTCATACCGAACCCATCACTAAAAGCTTCTAAATTTTCTTCCAAAGAAAAGAACCTAGTTCCACCTTTATATTGTTTATATTCGCGTGTTGGGATCCCAGCTCGCTTTGCCATGATCTTTTCAGATTTTCTTGGATTTTTTTCCATGAATTCTCTTACATCCCACCATGTTTTAACAATTTTTTGAACATCATCTGGTCTTTCAGAAATCAAATCTCCGCTTACAGCTAATAAATCAGGGATTGCACCGGGATATTCTTTTGAACTAGCAATAACTCTTGCTCCAGGCCTCTTCATTGCAGTTCCAGTAAATGGAGGGAATGCACCAACTGCATCTACTTTTCCTGCTGCGAATGCAGTTGCAGCCTGATCAGTTGGCAGACCTTTAATAATTACATCATCTCTAGTTAATCCAACATCGTTAAGAGCTAAAACAAGTAAAAAATCATCCACAACACCTTCTTCTACTGCTACTGTTTTACCTTTTAAATCAGCAACACTTTTAATTGATTTATCTGCAATTATTTGGTCATTCCCTGCAGAATTATCATTAACTAAAACAACTACTTCTCCTCCATTCTCTCCAGGTAAGAACGAAATAGTGTCATTAAGAGTCTGCGAATTTCCATCGATTTTTCCAGCAGCAAAAGTTTCCATGGATTGAACGTATCCATCAAACCATTTCATCTCAACATTAACTCCATTTTTTTCAAACATTTTTTGATCAACAGCTATCGCCCAGGGCCACCATCCTGCCCAGTTACTGTATCCCAAAGTTATGGGTTCACCTTTTGGAGCGGCAGGACTTGTTAGTGTACTTAATGAAATCGCTAATATCAGAGCAAGAAAAGAGGCAACAACAACTCTCAATTTTTTAAACATTTTTGAAAAAAATATTACGTACTATCAATACTCAAGAAAAAGCAAATCTAAAGTTGTAATGACTGATACTTTTAAGAGATTACTTTTAATTAATCAATATTACTTATTTTTTAAATTTCAGAATCTTTTTACTAATCCATTTTTGCCATAAATCAAATCCAAACTTGGTTATCGAAGAAATTTCTATAACATCTGCCTTGGGATTAGTTGATGATATATTCGATTTTAATTCGTTAATATCAAAATTTAAATGGGGTAATAAATCAACTTTAGTGATCAAAATTAAATCTGCTTCTCTAAACATTATTGGATATTTTAAAGGTTTATCCTCACCTTCAGTAATACTTAAAAGTGCAACTTTAAAATGTTCCCCTATCTCAAATTCTGCAGGACAAACTAAATTTCCTACATTTTCCACTAACAAAATATCTAGAATATGAGGATTGATTTTTTTTTCTAGTAATTTTAAACCTCCACTAACCATATTTGCATCTAGATGGCACGCTCTTCCAGTTGTAATTGGTACTACTGGAATATTTAATTTTTCTAATCTTGCAGCATCAAGATTAGTGGTCATATCACCCTCTAAAACAGCACTTTGAAATTCTGTTGAAAGATCTTCTAAAGTTATTTCAAGTAATCTCGTTTTCCCTGAACCAGGACTACTCATTATGTTCAAGCAAAGCAAATTATAATTATTAAACTTAACTTTATTTTTCTCAGCTTGATGACTATTTTGATGAAGAATATTTAATTCAATTTTGTCTGAAATTGGTAAATGCATTTATATTTGAAAATACATTTTTATTCTAGATACTAAATTTCTACTTTTCTTTAAAGTCAATAGATGCGATTTTTAATTCCCTCCCGCTAATAATTTCCTCTAAATTAAAATTGCAACATGGAGATTTATATCCATTCTCTTTCTTTGGGAAATATGATCTATTGCATTTAGAGCATTTTCCTTCAAAAGGTATTGTCTCAACAGTAATCTCAGAGGAATCTAACCAAGAACCCAAGACTGCAGCATTAAAAGTATTTATCAATGATATTGGCTCTACGCAAGTAAATTCGCCAATTTTAAGGTTAATCTTTTCAACAATTATTTTTTCTTTATTTTTTTTCTCTGCCCACTCTTCCATAGAAAATATAAGGCATTTTGTCATATCTACCTCATGCACAATAATCTATCTCCATTTTTGATCAACTGACATATTGCATTTATCTGAAATCCATTCTGGTTTAGATTTTCTTGGGAGCTGACCACTTACTACAAGATGTGCAATTGAATCACAAATAACTCTTGTAGCTAATAAGGCTGTCATATCACTTACATCATATGGAGGGGAAACCTCAACAAGCTCAATTCCACATACATTTACTTTTCTAATAATATACTCTAAAAGTTTCAATGCCTCTCGAGGTAATAAACCCCCAGGTTCAGGCCAACCAGTTCCAGGGACAAATCCAGCATCAATACAATCAATATCAAATGAAATATATACACAGTCAGTTCCATCAGTAGCTTTTTCAATCGCAAAATCAGCAGCCTGTTTCAAACCCATTTCACAGATATCAGTAACTGTTAAAACATTCGTACTTCGTTCCCTGCAAATTTTCACTCCTTCCCTTGGTACTTGCCAACCTCCAATTCCTAATTGAACAAGATTTTTTGCAGGTGCATTTTTCATATTTGTGGCATGAAACCATGGACAAGTATGCATTCTTTCATCTAGATCTGTTTCTTGAGTATCTACATGTCTATCAAAGTGAATGATCCCTACTTTTTTATCCCCTAAGTGGCGACAAACTCCTCTAACTGTAGGAAAACCTATTGAATGATCTCCACCTAAAATAATTGGAAATGCACCACTAGCAAAAATATGAGCAACCCCCTTTGAAATCTGATCAAAACTTTTTTCATTATTTGCTGGAATTGTAAAAATATCTCCTACATCACAAATAGAAATCTGCTCTCTCAGATCCACTCCCATTTCGTAATTATAGGGAGTATAAAGAGCAGAAATTTTTCTTATTCCTTGCGGTCCGAATCTTGTCCCTGGTCTATAAGTAGTCCCAGAATCATGAGGAACACCAACGATCGCAACATCATAATTTCCCACTTCATTTACATTTTCAACATATGGAGCTTTCATGAAAGTATTGATACCTGCAAAATGGGGTAATTCTCCTCTTGAAAATGTAGATATATTTCTATCGACAATACTTTTTGCTCCTTCTAAACCATATTCCTTTGCTCGGGCAACCTCAGTTTCCCATCCTTTCAAAGGTAATTTTGATTCTTTTTCTAAAGCATCCATTCCTTCACTGGGATGCTTCCTTATAAATTCTTGATTTTTAGATGATTCAGTAGTCACAAATTTAAAATTCTTTTTACACTTATTTCAATATTGTCAATAAAAATAAAAATGAACCATAAACTCGCTTTAAAAGATTCTCATTTAAACATTGTTAAATAAGTATTCGCAAAAATAAAATAAATTACTTTATTAAAAAAGCCAGCTGGCTTAACTATAAAAGTATTAAAAATATTTAATAACGGAATAAATGATAGAAGAAGTAATTAGTTAAAAAGTATTAGTTATTTTATTTTTCATATTTTCAATTTTATTGATTAATTCATCTAACCATTCTGTATTATTTTGCTCTTGTCTTTTATGGCTTTGACTTTTTTGAGTACTCATAAATTTCTTATATTTAGATTATCCATTTAATATATCTTTTGAAATTACAGGAATCAATCAGCAATATTACCAAATCAATTGATAAGACAAGCTTTAGTAGCATTTCATACAAACCTAACCACCACAAATTAACTAAGAAAATCTAAATCTCTTCAGTTAAGTATTTTCTACGATGTTTTTATTTAAGATTCTGATTTGAATTAGGGAAGTGTATAGATGTTCTTATGGAAAAATCATTTCTAAATTTCATTTATTGGATCTTGGTAAAGTCAGCTGAAAGTTACTACGGAGATTCATTAAAAACAGAAGTACCTTATACACCTTATTTTTAGTTTTGGTGGACCTTAACTTTTAAGATTAGATCTCTATTTTGAGAGATATTAGTTTGGAATTAATTTATTAAAAAACACAATATGAGTTACTTATAGATTCACTACTAAATAATCTCTTACGTTGAATTTCTTTTACTGATTGTGAATAAATTTTAGCGGTAAAGATCGTTCCAAAATTAACTTAAACTATAATTAGAAAAAGTAGCTCAATTGCAAGGTTGGTCATAAGATTACACTCCTTAAATTTATATAAAAACCTTATAACGGCAGAAAAGGTATTGAATATAGTTTAAATTCCAATTTTTAACCATCGAGATTCTTTGCTACTGGAATAGGTTCACAATTTTCGACGCATTTTTCTAAAGACTTTTCAGAATTTCTCTTAATTTCGGAACTACGAAGACAATCATAGAAGGCATGCTTTGGGATCTAATTCATTTTTGAATTGTTGATTTCTAAATGTATTCATGATCAAACACCCTTTGATTTTTTTTCAAGTTGATTAATTAATTTATCCAACCAAAGAGTGTTATTGATCTTTTTTGTGTTTTTAAAGTATTTCGTTTTGTAAGTACTCATGAAGTGAACCCTCCAATCAGTGGATCTAATTTAAAGGTGATGATTCAAATTTCCTAGAGTAAAAATACTGATTATAAATATAGTGATATTTCTAAAACCGCTTAATTCATGATTTATATTTTAGGTATTACAACTCTTGATTATTTTATATAACTAATACTAAATAACTTCTAAAAAAGAAGGTTAATTATGACTTACGGAAATCTAATTAAAAATAAAATTCAACATGTATTTGGTGTTTTGTTTGATTCGTTATCAATTGAGAGAAAACTAACTGATGCTCAAATGGAATGTATGCAATTCGGAATTTGTGATTATGCTCTAAGACAAGTTAAGGAAGTTCCCTTTTTTCATTATTAACTTGAATTCATTTTAAACTAAGGGAAATTAGCTCCTCCTCACCCAATCAGGAGATCCACTAAACCAATCAGCAAGATCATCATTTTTGGGATCGAAATGATTTTCAGTTTCTAAACCATCAAGGCCAAGATTCTGTATAAGTCCATTTATGCCATCCGATTTTTGCTTGCCATATCTCCTCAAACTATTAGCTTTCTTAAGCCATGTCCATATAGTTGAATTATGTTTTGCAAACTTTTCTACATAAATTCTTTCTTCCAATGCGACAGGTTCATCTAATGAAATCCTCTTTACAATATCTTTAATTTTTAAACGAGTCTTGTTGGTTAGAAACATATTCATAAAAGAAGTTAATGTTTTATAAAAGTTTTTTTTATGAATGTCTTGTCAATCTTTATTTCAAGAAAAAGTATTTTTTAGGGGCTTTTCAAGGACAAATATATTTATTTAACAACAGGTATATTCAATTGGTAAAAAAGACTACTTAATTCGATTTATATAACTTATATAAAAACGAGTTCCATATAAGTTTCTCTACACAATTTAAGATTTAATTTATAAAATTGAATAAGGAAAATTTACATTAATATTTGATTTAAAATAAGGGGAGCTGACTCCTCATAAAAGATTTATACAAAAATATAAAAAGTTAAATCAAGTACTGACAGATATTTTAAAAATAAATATTATCAGATATTGAACTTGACTTTCTTGAGGGAGAGTTATTAGACACTACTCAACACATTGCAGAAATAAATACAGTTTGTAAAGCTCCAAAAAATATATGCGAGAAATTAGACATAGATCAAATTTCTTGTTAATAATTATGTTGCGCAGCTGTACTGGACTACACAAGACCATTAAAAAACGGACAAAAAAGAGTTGATGATTTTAAAAAATTAATTAATCAATATAAAATTAGCTACATATAAAAAAGAATAATTAATGAAACTTTTATTTTTTGCATCAATCCTTTTTTTCATATCTTTTGGAGCATTTGCTGATGAAAGGCAAAGAAAAATTGAGTATGAAGCTATAAATCTTGTAATTAGAAAATATGGAAAAGGTTTAGAAAACAGACTAAAAGGAACTGAAGAAAATCCAAGTTATCGAAGTTGGTATGAGAATGATTGTTTTGTAAGTATTGCTGCTGGCACCTACCAAGAAAATAGTTGGTCGGCAATGGAGTGGTTTAGCGTTAATGTTTGTTCTGGTTCCGCTGAAATAATGGAAATTGAATAGATTTAATGCAACTCTTTATTCCCCTCACTTTCCTTTATTAAAAATTCTAATGCATAATAACTTTATATTTAAAAAAGTTACCCAAACTTTACTCAAACCCTGTATATTTCCGAGATCTTATGCCACAACAAGAACCTAGCTACTGGCTAATGAAAAGTGAGCGCGACTAGCTATTACTTGGATCTCAAGGATTTATAACTTTTTATCCAAACTTTATCTAAACTTTTAACTGATTGAAAGTTATCTAAAATTAAGAGGAAATTTGCTCCTTTCTAATGGTTATGTTTATGCATATTGCACGGCATCCATTTATCTCCCATTTGATGAGCTCCTTCACACCCAAACTTATAAGCTTCTTTTTCAGCCTGTTCCTTTGTATCAAATAGCATTGGCATTTTCATTTCTTTTTTAATAGGTTTATTAGAACAACCTAATCAAAGAATGGACATAAAGAGAAAAGGAATAAAAGAAATAAAGTGTTTCAAAATTAATTATTAATCAATAAAGTTTAGTATTAAATATCTTTGGAAATATTTTAAAAGCTAATTTATTTACATCTTTAATATTGATTGACACTCGATCTATATTAAGGGCAATTAAATCCTTTATTTATGAAGTTAAAAAATATTTTAAAAACTACTGGGGCACTTCATATTTTATTGGGATTATTAATTATTTTCCTACTGATTTTTTCTGTGGAAACTATTGCAGGCAAAGCTTCAACTGAAACATTGCTTCTTGTTAGAGGTACTGCAGATGTTGTAGCAGCTAGTAATTTAGGAATTGGTTGTTTATTGATTATTTGTAGTTCCATAAGAGATAAAGCCTCTTTAAGAAAAGTTTTATCAGGTGAATTAGCTTTGATGTTTTGTTTTTTAGCAGTAGCTCTATTCAATACTTTTAACGCTGGGACAATTGTTGATGGAGGACCTCCTCCGCCTTTTTGGATTGTTTTAATAGTGAATCCTCTTTTATGTATTTACGGATTAGTTAATAATAAAAATTGAAACTCCAACTCCTCCCACCACTTTTCAAACTATTCAATTGATTAAAGATTTAATTAATCATGATTAAATCAATCTTAAGGATTCATGCAAAATATTTGAGACCGATTACTTTATTTATACGACAGTTCTGGTGATCGTCTCGACCAAGGTTGACCAACTAGATCTTCACTAATCCATGGTCTGCAACACCACGGTAAATTAACTTATCTAACCTTTACGGAAAGTAAGTTAAGTGATCAGAAATTAAACTTTCGGGATTAATTCTGAACTATCTTAAAAATTAAGTCGTTTGTAAAGCATGAAGAAGTGAGTAATCACTTTTACATCCAAAACTAATTTCTAAGAAAATTCTTAATCTGATTATTAAATAGATCTCCTTTCTGTCGTCACCATTAAAAAAAGACCTGTAACAGGGTCTTTTTTTTATGTTTTAAATTTAATTGATTTACTGTTAATCAACAAATAACTAAATATTTTTATCTCACTCTTTCGCGATAAGTTAATACTTTTTCAAAAGTAGAAAAGAAAGTACAAATGCTATTCAATGCAACCAACAAAAGAACTACTGATCTTCCATGTTGATTTAATTGAAGTGTTCTTTGAGTCATACTCTTAATAATCTTCGTTGTAATCGGATGGACTACCAGTTAAAGAACAAACAACTGATTCCTCCTTTCTCATTTCTTTTATTTCCATTATTGGTCTGCCCATTTTCTTAAGAACATTTATATCTTCTTTAGTCTGACAGCGAGCAATTATGTTTCCTTTTTGATCAAAGCAACTGTAGTAGGTCATTTTATTAAATGCAATTTAAAGTTTATGGTTGATTTCAGTTGTAGCAACGCAACCGACTCATGACAACCATGTTTTTAATCTAAGTCAGCAATAGATTTAAATGGCTAAAAAAAAGATACCTCTTTCCGTACCTATATGTTCATCAAACCGCACACATTAGATACGCAGTATTTTGTTCAAATCAATTAGAGCATATATAGGACTTAGAAAAATTTACGAAGGAGAATTTATGAGTGGAGATTTTGAGACTCTTGAAATTAATCAACCAAAAATTACATATCTAAAACCAGAAGACAATACAGAATGGTTAGACAAATTAATTAATAATATTAAGGACATGAAGAACAAAATATCAAAAGATTCTTAGAAATTTAAGAAAAGAAACTTTTTTATTAAATCTTTAGTTTGCATGAGAAGCAATTCAAAAAAGAATTTAAATTTTGTATTTAAGGTAACCGCTTTTTTGTGAGCATTATTCAGAATAGGAGTCCGACTATTTTTTTATGAAAAAAAATTTAGATGAAAATTCTTATGAAAAAAGAATTGAAAATATAGAAAAAGGAAAATCTTATTTAAAAAGTAATGGATTTTTTAAATCAAAATCAAATCTATTCGAAGACATACAAAAATTTATTTATAAAAGATAATTTAAAAAATTTTTTACTTTTGATTAATTAAATCTCTCCATAAGCAAGCCATCACATAAAAGAAAGAAAGACTTGAAAAGGTTAGGAGAAAAAAAGAATGGGTCAATTTTCTATAACTAAATTAATCCCATTAATCCTGCAGTAAAACCAACAGCAGAAAAGAATACGAACTCGATTAAATCTCTTGGGGCAGAGTTCATAAAAAAACTGATTTGAGTCATAGTTTTATGACTTGAGAGAATCTCCTAAATCAAACTTTTCAGCTTTTTCAATTTGACAATCAGTATCATCTTTAGCACATTTAATTTCAGCTTTTTTGTTCATGTGGCGACTACAACCGCCTGCTATAACTGGTAAACCGGTCGTCGCCGTAAAACTAGTTAAACATGCAAAAGCTATATAAGGAAAAAGTCTTTTCTTTTAATTGTTACTTTATGAAAATTTATTATGTTACATAAAAAGCTCAAGTGTGAGTAGCTGATAATTCGCGTGCACCCTATACCAATCATCTAAAGTGATTTAGCAAACCTATGAGTTTTATATTTATCTGAGTATTTTTACTTATATGTTGAGTTGAAGACTTTAAATAATTAATGTTTGTTTTGGGTTTATATATAAGTCATGGATAAAGAACATTTAATTGATTTAATATCTAATAGCATTATTTCTGAGATTAAAGATCTCGAAATTAATGATGAAAAATTGATTGCAAAAAATTATTTAAATAATCTGAATTTAAATCAGCTTAGAATAATTTCTAAGGAATTTATTTTGTAATTTTTATTGAATATTCATTTAAATAAATGAGATTTTCTTTAATATCATTTGAATTTTAATAAGTTAATACCATTTAATATGAATGATTCAGAAGAATTTAAACCTAGCCTTAAACAAATAAATGAGGATATCAGACCTACATGGGAAGATATCAAAAAACAATCAGAAGTTTTAGTTAACAAACTTGGTTGCCCTAGATCATTTGTAGGAGGGATGCTCCATGCAATAGCAAGCGACTTCTCTGATATGAAAACTTAGGAATAAATGAAAAACTTATTACTTACACCACTTTTCAAACTATTCAAAAAAAGCACTTTCCTCTTATCACTAAAACAAAACTCGTGCCCTGTTTTAGATGCTGAAGACATAAAAAAGCAAGAACAGAAAGAAGCTATTGAAAGGTTGTACCCGTAAACTTTTAACAGAAATGTATCAGATCATATATACGATGCAGCACAGTCCTATGCACCCCCATTCCACCCATTACTTTCCTAAATTGTGACTTTGATGGATAATAAACATATAAAAAAATCTGATTCTAGCAAAATTCTAGCAGATAAATTCCTCCAATTCCCTTCATATGACTGAAGAAAATTTTTGGCTAATGAAAAGTGAGCCTGATGCTTACAGCATAGATACTTTAAAAAATGACGGTGTAACTTTATGGGACGGAATAAGAAATTATCAGGCTAGAAATTTTATGAGAAAAATGAATAAAGGAGATAAAGTTTTTTTCTATCATTCGAATTGTAAACCTCCAGGTATCGTGGGACTTATGGAGGTAATAGATCTAAATATTGTTGATCCAACTCAATTTGATCAAGATTCAAAATATTTTGATCCAAAATCGAAACCTGATAATCCTAGATGGGATTGTGTAAAAGTAAAATATAAATCTAAGTCAGATAAGATTTTAAGTTTACCTGAATTAAAGATTTTATTTAATGAGGATGAGTTATTAGTCGTAAAAAAAGGAAATAGGTTATCTATTCTTCCTGTCAGAAATGATATTGCAAAAATACTACTAGAAAAAATATAAAATTTTTAGTCATTAAAATTAATTGAAAACATATTGCCAATATAGAGTCTCGTTAAATCCCTATTTTGAAATCCTTTTTGCATCAAAAATCCTGCAATAGCAGCTTGTAGTATCCTGTATTGATCCCAGTTAGGATGCTCTTCAACAAATTCTTTCATAGCTTTTTGAAGATTTTCTTGAAGTTCACATTTGAAACTTATTACTTCATCTTTATGATTTAAAAGTTTTGAATTTTCGTCGTAATTTAACTCTTGCATATTGAAAAGACTTTTAAAAATATAAATCTACAAAATGTAGTTTTCTCCAAAATTACAAAATAGTCAACTAGCATTAATTAGAGATAGTCTCAGGTTATAGAATAATAAGAATCCAGTCACAAAAGGATGTTTCATAGAAATTAATTTTTTTAAAATAAATCTGACTTAAATATAAAGTTTTATTTAAAATCAGAAGTTTTCCACATGCTTCAGATGAACAAATATTTTTTAAAAAAATGTTGTGGAAAAGTTGTGAAAAAATTTTTTTTTGAGGGGGAAATATTTTCTAAAATTTCCAATTTTATTTATCTTTTAATCCATTGATTCCCACATGTTTTTTATTTCATAAAATAAATTTTGCGCAATTGGTATCGGCCAATACATTTCGAAAGATCTAGTTTGGTCTTGACTTTCGAAAACAAATCTTAAACTCCATTTATTCTTTTTCCCTTCTAATTGAATATACCAAGGTAGTTGTTCTATTTCTAGAATAATAGATTCTTCATCCATTAGTTCATCTTTGATAACTAATAGTTGTTCATTTATCCTTAAAAGTAGAAGGTAAAGTGTGTAGAATTCACTTCTTTGTAACTCGATAGACCAATTATCAACACCAATCAAAAAGCAGAATTTGCCTTTTTTGAAATCTTTAAGTAATCTCCATCCTTTTTGGTCTTTTACCAAAATTAGCCTGGAAGTAAATCTGGTTGATCTTGTTCATCGCTTAGTTCAATAATTGACCTTTGAACTGGTTTAATAGTTGACTCCTCTAATAATCCATCAAAATCATCAAAACGTCTTTGTTTGGCTCTGAAAGCAATTTTCACAGTAGTTAAGTATCTATTTGTTGATTTTCTTATTAAACTCTCACCTCTCTTAGCAAGGTCAATAGAGTTAATACCTGAATTATTAGATATGTTCATTAAAAAAATTAATTACTATAAGATATATTTTACAGTTTATTCGACCTTTTCAAAACATAAATTACAAAAAGGACTTAATTGATTCAAAAAAAATTTAATATGGAAAAAAATTTAACTGGGACACTTGCTATTGATTTAGGCAACACTAATACTGTAATAGCATTTCAAGATCAAAAAGATATTGATTCTGTATTAATTGAAATACCTAATATTACATCATCTCCAGGAGTTATTCCTACAGCAATTTGGTTTGAGAAAACTTCAAAGATTCCTAAAATTGGAATTAGTGCCCTAAAAATGAAGGGTAAATCTAATTCTGATTTATTTTTTCATTCGAATTTTAAAAGATTAATAGGGAATCCTAATGAAAAAATTAACCAAACAAATATTTTAACCCCTACTGAATGTGGCGAAAAATTTTTTAAATTTTTGTGGGCAAGCATTCCTCAAAAATATCAGATTAAGAGACTTGTTTTAACTGCTCCGATAGATACATATAAGGGTTACAGAGAATGGTTAGTTAATCTTTGCGAGGAAATATCGGTTGATGAGATAGCCCTAGTTGACGAGCCTACTGCGGCAAGTTTAGGAACTAATGTACCATTCGGCTCCAAAATTATGACAATAGATATTGGCGGAAGCACAATTGATATGAATATCGTCAAAATAGATGGGGGAGAAGGTAAATCTGGTCCAATAGCTGAACTATTGAAATTCAAAGGAAATGATGTAAGCTCAATTTCAAAACAAAAAATAAGGTGCGCTGAAATTATCGGAAAAACAGGCTCAAAAATTGGTGGGAAAGATTTTGATCAATGGATAGTCGATTATTTTATTCCAGAAAATAAATTCGCTATTAACCTTGCAAAGGCCGAAGAAATCAAATGTAAACTTAGTTCATCAGCAATAAAACATGAAAATAAGTATCCAACAAAATTATTTATTGAACAAAATCAAGAAAAAGAGTTTTACCTTAGTAAAGAAATACTCGAGAAAATACTAATTGAAAATAATCTATTTAATCACCTCAACTCCTTACTCAAAGATTTATTAAATCAAGCTAGAGGAAAATTTTGCACAGTTGATGACTTAAACACAATAATTTTGGTTGGAGGGGGAACTCAAATACCACTAATCAAGGAATGGATAATAAAAACAATCTCAAAAATACAAATAAAGTCACCTCCTCCTATTGAATCAATAGCTTTGGGAGCTTTAGCCATGACACCAGGCGTAAAAATTAAGGACATATTAAATAAAGGCTTATCAATAAGATTATTTAATAAAAGAGAACAAAAACATTTCTGGCATCCTATTTTTTTCAAAGGTCAGACATGGCCCACTGAAAATCCATATAAACTAGTTCTTCAAGCAAGTAGAAATAATCAAAAAATAATTGAAATAATTATTGGAGAAACAAAAAAAGAAAGAGAATATGATGTGATTTTTGAAAATGGATTGCCAAAATTATCTGAGGTTCAAAGTGAAGAAGAAATCATCAAATGGGACAATAAACCACTCAAAATCAAACTAGATATTCATTCTAAGATTGGAGAAGACAACTTAAAACTTTTCTTCAAAATCACCAAAAAAGCAGCTTTATCAGTTAAATGTTTTGATATAAAAGACGAATTTTTAGGAGAATATAATTTAGGAAATGTCTGCTGAAATAAAGCTAATCAATAAAAACTCCTTCTTCATTATCAACACTATTTAGACGTAAACTAATACTTTCTTTTTTGCTTGTTGGAACCTTTTTACCACAAAAATCAGGTTGAATAGGCAATTCTCTATGACCTCTGTCTATCATTACTAATAACATTACTCTTTGAGGTCTACCCCATGAATACAAAGCATCCATTGCGGCTCTAATTGTTCTCCCTGTATAAATCACATCGTCTATTAATAGAATTTCTTTTTTCTCAATAGGTGTTGGAATATCAGTTGCTTTTATTAAGCGAGTCCCAACTCTATTTTGGTCATCTCTATAAAAAGTTGGATCAATTATTCCTTTTCTTATTTTTAAACCTGTCTTAAAAAATAATTCTTTTTCCAGGACTTTAGTGAGGTCAATTCCTCTAGTAGGTATCCCAACCAAAAGTAGGTTTTCCAGGTTTTTTACTTTTTCAATAATTTCTGAACTTAAACGTGCAATAGTTTTTTTAAGCTCATCTTCAGTAAGTATTACTATCCTTTTTGAATTATTGGACATAACTTTATCATTAATAGAAATCTTCAACATTTCATAAATTAGCAAAAGCTAACTATGTTAAATATAAATTGTTAAAGAGTAGCGTTTAAAGCTAAATTTAATAATAGATCAGTTAAAAATGAATTTGATCATAATATGTCAAAGATTAGCACTAAAAATATAAAAAGGATAAATCTACCTCAGAGCCCTGTCGTTCTTGCAATACTGGATGGATGGGGAGATAGAAAAGATATATCTGATAATGCTATAAAAAGTGCAAATACACCAATAATGGACTCATTATGGCATGCTTATCCTCACACTCTCATTAGCGCAAGTGGATCTGATGTAGGCCTTCCTGATGGTCAAATGGGTAATTCTGAGGTAGGACATCTTACAATTGGTTCTGGAAGAATAATACAACAAGAACTTGTAAGGATTTCAAATATTGTAAAAAGTAATCAGTTAGGCTTGATTCATGAGTTAAAGGAAATGGCTGATTCATTAAAGAAAAATAATTCTACTTTGCATATCACGGGTTTATGTTCTGATGGAGGAGTACATAGTCATATTGATCATTTATTAGGTTTAATAAAATGGGCATCAGATAACGACATCAAAAAAGTTGCAATTCATATTATTACTGATGGAAGAGATACTCCTGCAAAAAGTGCCTCAAAATATGTTAATCAAATACTATCGTGCATAAAAAAATTTAATACAGGGGAGATAGCTTCTATATGCGGAAGATACTGGATAATGGATAGAAATCTTTTATGGGACAGAACAGAGAAAGCATATGTTAATTTGACTGACCCAGATATTCAAACAACACATATTTCTCCTCAGGATTATATAGAAGAAAGTTATGCTAACAACATTACTGATGAATTTATAGAGCCCATAAGGATGTCTGAAAACTATCTTAAAGATGGTGACAGTTTGATCTGCTTTAACTTTCGTCCTGACAGAGCAAGACAAATAGTTAAATCCCTCTCCGAAAAACAATTCTCAGACTTTGAAAGAAAGAATTTTCCAGATCTAGATTTTGTTACTTTTACTCAATATGATCCAAGTTTTCCCGTTAAAGTTGCATTTCCTCCCGAATCACTAAATAATTTTATTGGCCAAATAATTTCAGAGAACGGTCTCAAGCAATATAGGACTGCAGAAACAGAAAAATATCCGCACGTAACATACTTTTTTAATGGAGGAGTAGAAATACCTTTACCGGGAGAAGAGAGACATCTAGTTCCATCTCCAAGAGTTGCAACTTATGATATGCAACCCGAAATGTCTGCGGAAGAATTAACAATAAGTTGCTCTAAAGCAATTAAAAGTGGAAACTATGCTTTTGTTGTAATCAATTTTGCCAATCCTGATATGGTTGGTCATACAGGTGACATGGATGCGACTATAAAAGCGATAGAAACAGTAGATAAATGCATAGGCCAAATAGTTAATGCTACTGGAGAAATGGGAGGTAGCATTCTTATAACAGCCGATCATGGTAATGCAGAGTTAATGAAAGGATCTGAAGGAGAACCATGGACAGCACACACAACAAACAAAGTTCCGTTGATTTTGATTGAAGGTGAAAAAAGAAAAATCCCTAATATGGGAAATGAAATTAATTTAAGAGATAATGCTGGCTTAGCAGATATAGCTCCAACTTTATTGCAATTATTAAATCTCCCAATTCCAACTGAAATGACAGGTAAATCTCTCATAAAAGAGATAGAATTAAAGGGTTATAATAAAGTAGTACAACATGTTTAAAGTTTATAAAAATTTTTCAAGCAATGATTCAAATTATTAGTTGGATATGGGTATTCTCTGGGGTTTTTCTCATTCTCTTAGTTTTATTGCATAGTCCTAAAGGTGATGGTATGGGAGGGATAGCTGCCAGTGGAAGCTCAATGTTCAATAGCGCAAGTAGTGCAGAAGCCTCTCTAAACAAAATAACTTGGACTTTTTTAGTAATATTTTTATCCCTCGCAATTATTCTCAGCGCTGGTTGGATTTCATAAAAAATTAATAAAAAAAAGGGCCATTTAGAATGGACCCTTTTAAAAATCAATTAAATAACTATTTTTTAGTTAATAATCGAAGTCACCACCCATACCTGGAGCTCCTGCTGGAGCAGCTGAATCTTTTTTCTCAGGTAAATCTGCAACTATGCATTCAGTAGTTAGGACCATACCAGCTATTGAAGCTGCATTTTGTAATCCTGAACGAGTAACTTTTGCAGGATCAACTATACCCGCAGAGGACATATCTACATATTCGCCTGTAGCAGCATTAAATCCATCATTAAATGGCTTAGATTTTACATTTTCAGCAATCACAGCACCATTCGAGCCTGCATTCTCTGCAATTCTCATAAGAGGAGCCGTCAGAGAAGCTTCAACAATGTTAGCTCCAATTAATTCTTCTCCTTCTAAATTTTTATCAGCCCATTCTTTCAAAATAGGAGATAAATGAGCGAGAGTTGTTCCGCCTCCGGGAACAATCCCTTCTTCAACAGCTGCTTTTGTTGCGTTAATAGCATCCTCAAGACGAAGTTTTTTATCCTTCATCTCAGTTTCAGTAGCAGCCCCTACCTTAATTACTGCTACACCCCCAGCTAATTTAGCTAATCGTTCTTGAAGCTTTTCTTTATCGTATGAGGAATCTGTTTCATCCATTTGCTTCTTAATTTGATCACATCTAGCTTTAACTGCTTGCTCATTTCCTTCAGCAACAATAGTTGTAGTCTCTTTATTGATAGTTATTCTTCTACCAGTTCCAAGCATATCTAAAGTAGCGTTCTCTAATTTCAACCCTGCGTCTTCAGTAATAAGTTGTCCATTAGTTAAGACGGCCATATCTTCGAGCATGGCTTTTCTTCTATCTCCAAATCCAGGGGCTTTTACAGCAGCAACATTTAACACCCCTCGTAATCTATTAACTACAAGAGTTGCTAAAGCTTCTTTTTCGATATCTTCCGCAATAATGACTAATGGTTTCCCAGTTTTAGCTATTTGTTCCAAAACGGGCACTAAATCTTGTACTAAGGCAATTTTTTTGTCAGTAAGCAGGATATATGGTTCATCCAAAACGGCCTCCATTCTCTCTGTGTCTGTTGCAAAGTAAGGTGAAATATAGCCTTTATCGAAACGCATACCCTCAGTAACTTCTAATTCAGTAGTCATTGATTTTCCTTCTTCTAAGGAAATAACACCTTCTTTACCAACTTTATCCATGGCATTGGCGATCATTTGACCTACTTCTTCATCGTTTCCAGCAGCAATAGTTCCACATTGAGCTATGGCATTACTATCAATAATAGGCTTGGAATTTTCCTGAATTTTACCAACTAGAAATTCAGTAGCTTTATCAATTCCTTTTTTCAAGGTGATTGCATTTGCTCCTGCAGCAACGTTTCTTAAGCCTGCTTTAACCATCGCATGCGCTAAAACAGTAGCTGTTGTAGTACCATCTCCAGCCGCATCATTAGTCTTTGAAGCAGCTTGTCTTATTAGAGCCACCCCTGTATTTTCGATGTGGTCCTCTAATTCGATCTCTTTAGCAATTGTGACGCCATCATTGATAATTTGTGGAGCACCAAATTTTTTTTCTAGTACAACATTTCTACCTTTTGGTCCAAGCGTTACAGCTACAGACTCAGCAAGGATATCAATCCCTCTTTCGAGCGCTCTACGAGCTTGCTCATTGTAAATAATTCTTTTAGCCATGTTTAGGCAGCAATTTAATAATAAGTTTTAATAATTTTTGAAACAAATATTTTAGCCTACTACAGCTAAAATATCTTTTTCTGAGAGCAAGACATATTCATCTCCTGCCAATTTAATGTCTGTTCCAGCATATTTGCTGTACAAGACTTTATCGCCAATACTCACTTCAGGAGTTTGTCGAGAGCCATCGTCATTGAGTTTGCCAGGACCTACCTGAGCAACTTCTCCTACCTGAGGTTTTTCTTTAGCTGAATCAGGCAAAAGAATGCCGCCAGCAGTTTTTTCCTCAGATGCGGAAACTTTAATAAATATTCTATCTCCCAGTGGTTTTACTGTAGAGACTGTAAGTGAAACAGCTGCCATAAATTAATGGAGGATTATGGTTGAGACGCTTAGCGTCATAAAAATGGAAAGAGAAGCTCTCGATCCGTATCATCAACAACATAATCTGCGAAGCGGCAATAAAACCATACTTAAACTGTGCGGGTGGCCGAACCCATTTAACGAATCTACCCATTAGGTGGTAGTATTTTCGGATTATGAGCTGAATAAAATCAGCTATTCATCACCAATCAATAAAAAATGGTAGCAACTCCATCAACTTCTTCACAAACAAAAGGCGTAGTTCGTCAGGTAATTGGACCAGTTCTCGATGTAGAATTCCCAGCTGGGAAATTGCCCAAAATATTAAATGCTTTAAGAATTGAAGCAAAAAATCCTGCTGGACAAGAAATAGCGCTCACTGCAGAGGTCCAACAGCTCCTTGGTGACCATAGAGTAAGAGCTGTAGCAATGAGTGGCACAGACGGCCTTGTAAGAGGCATGGAAGCAATCGATACAGGCGCGCCAATATCCGTACCTGTAGGGGAAGCAACTTTAGGAAGAATATTTAATGTTTTAGGAGAGCCAGTAGACGAACAAGGTCCAGTCAAAACAAAAGATACTGCCCCAATTCATAGAGCTGCTCCAAAGTTAACTGACCTAGAAACTAAGCCAAAAGTTTTTGAAACTGGAATTAAAGTTATCGACCTTTTAGCTCCTTACAGACAAGGAGGAAAAGTTGGATTATTTGGAGGCGCGGGTGTAGGGAAGACAGTTCTTATTCAAGAGTTAATAAATAATATCGCTAAGGAACATGGTGGGGTTTCCGTTTTTGGAGGAGTAGGAGAAAGAACCAGAGAAGGAAATGATTTATATGAAGAATTCAAAGAGTCAGGTGTTATCAATGCAGATGATTTAACTCAATCAAAAGTTGCCTTATGTTTTGGACAAATGAATGAGCCACCTGGTGCAAGAATGAGGGTAGGCTTATCAGCACTTACAATGGCTGAACATTTTAGAGATGTAAATAAACAAGACGTTCTTCTTTTTGTTGATAACATCTTCAGATTCGTTCAAGCAGGCTCTGAAGTATCAGCTTTACTTGGAAGAATGCCTTCAGCTGTTGGATACCAACCAACTCTGGGAACTGATGTTGGTGAATTACAAGAGAGAATCACATCGACACTAGAAGGATCAATAACTTCTATTCAAGCTGTTTATGTACCTGCAGATGACCTCACTGACCCTGCTCCCGCAACAACATTTGCTCATCTAGATGCTACCACTGTTCTTGCAAGAGCTCTTGCAGCTAAGGGAATTTATCCAGCAGTTGACCCATTAGACTCAACAAGTACTATGTTACAACCATCAGTTGTTGGCGATGAGCATTACAAAACAGCTAGAGCTGTTCAATCAACTTTGCAAAGATACAAAGAGCTTCAAGACATTATTGCAATTTTAGGTTTAGATGAGCTTTCTGAAGAAGATAGATTGACAGTTGACAGGGCAAGGAAAATTGAAAAATTCCTTTCACAACCCTTCTTCGTAGCAGAAATATTTACAGGAATGTCTGGTAAGTACGTAAAATTAGAAGACACCATAGCAGGTTTCAATATGATTTTATCAGGCGAATTGGATGATTTACCTGAACAAGCATTTTACTTAGTTGGCAACATTGATGAAGTTAAAGCGAAGGCTGAAAAAATAAAATCAGAAAAATAAATATCTATATACCTATATTTAACCTTCAATAATCTTAAATTAATGGCAATTTCTCTTAAAGTTTTAGCTCCTAACAAAAATGTTTATCAAGGCGAAGCTGAAGAAGTTATCCTTCCCAGCACTACTGGTCAACTAGGAGTTTTACCAGGACATATTTCTTTGGTTACAGCTATTGATATTGGTGTTTTAAGGGTAAGAATGAACTCTCAGTGGAAATCGATAGCTTTAATGGGGGGCTTCGCTGAAATTGAATCAGATGAGGTTATCGTTTTAGTAAATAATGCAGAAATTGGATCTGAAATTAATGTTCAAATTGCTGAACAAGATCTTAAAGAAGCAAAATTAGCAATTAGTAAATTCTCCGAAACTGAAAAAAATCCAGAGAAAATAAAAGCCTTGAAAGAAATTTCGAAGGCTGAAGCCAGAATTCAAGCTGCAAAAAACTAATTTTTAAGCAGTTCCACAAAAAGTTACTTCGGGAAACTTTAACTTAGCTTCTTCTAACTTTTTTGTTTTACCCTCTTCTTGCCAATAATTTATTACTTCTGTAGCTTTATTCAATATTTCTACTCTTTCATTATCTGTTATCCAACCTTTATTCTCTAGTTCGCTTTTTAATTTTTCCCAAGCATCATCTCTGGGCCAGAAATAGTAAGCAGTAAGAGGGCTTGGGCCTCCCCCTACTATTTGATCCACGGCCAAAGCGACATTATCAGGTAACCACAATACTTTTATGATGAATCTTCCTTCATCAGGTTTAGGGGTATATCCTGTAGGTACTCCATCTTCATCAATTGTGGCAGCTGCTAATACTGCTGAGGCTCCCATCATTCCTGAATTAGATGAAGTATTTTTAGCCTTTAGGTCATCACCGTTTTTTTCTTTTGAACTTTGATTTAACTTATCTGATGAGGTCATTCACTTTTTGATGTGTAATAAATAATTTATCAGTTTATGGTCACATTTTGATTTATTTTTTCAAAATTCCTTGATTTTATTTATTAAAACTTGCTTAAAAGAATTTTTATTTATCATGAGAGACTTCATAAAAATCATAAATTGTAGCTTCCAATGAATCCCAAAGATCTTTTGGAATATCGTTTTCTTCTGCGAACATTCCAAGCTGACTTGCCAATCCTCTTGCTTGAGAGAGTTTCGAACTATATGAATCTGACTTATTCATTTTTGAAATTTAAACTCTATAAAAATAAAACTATTAACTATATAAGTCAAATTTAGAATTCCAAATCTGATATTTCTTTGAGTGCAGCAATACTTAAAATTTCTGGGTTTGTATCTTTGACCAGAACATCATCTTCTATTCTTATCCCTATACCTTTCCATTTCTCGTCTATTGGGGGTTGTCCCTCAGGAACTGGGATCCTATCACTTATGTAGATCCCTGGTTCTACCGTGAGAATCATTCCATTCTCTAATGGCACTTCATAGTCCCCCATTCTGTATGCTCCAACATCATGAACATCTAATCCGAGCCAATGCCCAGTTCTATGCATGTAAAGATGTTTGTAAGATTGATTCTCTATTATCTCCTCAGTACCGCCAGACAATAAACCAATTTCTTTTAACCCTTCTACAAGAATTTTTAAAGCAACATTATGCACAGCATTAGAATTCGACCCCCTAATAGCACTTTTAATTGCATTTTTCTGCGCACTCAAAACAATTTCATAGATAACCTTTTGCTCATTAGAAAATTTACCACCTATTGGAATGGTTCTTGTTATGTCTCCATTGTAATAATCAATTAGTGAGCATCCAGCATCTACTAACAATAAATCTTTTTTCTTCAATGGTGAATTATTTGAAGTGTAATGCAAAATACAGGCATTATCTCCTGCAGCAACAATAGAATTATATGCAGGTCCTCTGGCCCCTTTTTCCAAAAAGAATCCTTCTAAAAGACCCTGAATTTGCCTTTCATTTTTCTTTGATGAGATAGATTCTCTTACTAGTTCATGAGCTTCTGCTGAAATTTGTATAGCCTCTCTCATTCTGTTAATTTCAAATTCACTTTTAATTAATCTCATCTCATTTAAATAAATCTCTGGAGATTTGATAGAGTTTGCACCAATCCCTGATCTTGATCGATTTTCAAGTTGTTGTGAAAATATCTCGAGTACTATTTTCTCAATTAATGGATATTTACCTATTGAAAAAACAAGTTCATCGGAACCATTTATATAACCAGGAAGTACATCTCTTAGTTCTGTTATTGAGTGAGCCTTATCAGCCTTAAACTCTTTTTCTGCGCCTTCTAAACCCCATCTAAAGCCGTGCCATACTTCACCTATAACATCTTTAGGAGCGACAAACATAATAAATCTCTCTCCCTTTGGCTTATGTGATAAGAAAAGAGCAATTGCATCAGGCTCATCGAAACCAGTCAAATACCAAAAATTACTATCTTGTCTAAAAGGGTATTCACAATCAGCATGATGCTTTACAAGATTAGCTCCTGGGATAATGGCAGCTCTTCCATCTAATTTATTTAAGAAAATTTCTCTTCTTTCTTCAAAAACTTTTTGATCAGGTTTAAACATAAATTGTGTATTGGCGTGTTTTAAAAAAAAATGGAAGAATGAATTAAAACAGATTTACTAGCTAATCTACTTTAATGGAACCAAGTGTTTACGGTTTATTTTTACTAATAGTAATTATTTTAATTGGATCAGCATGTTGTTCGGGAGTAGAAGCAGCTTTTTTAGCCGTAAATTCAATTAGAATTTTAGAAATAGCCTCTAGACAAAAGCCAAAAAGTTCTGCGAATCAACTTCTAAAACTTAGAAAACATCTTGGACGAACACTAACTGTAATTACAATTACTAATAATGGATTTAATATAATTGGCAGTCTTATTTTAGGAGTATACGGAGCATTGGTAATTAATAGCAGTTTTGGTTTAACCCTTTTTTCAATAGCTTTTTACATACTAGTTGTTTTAGTAGGAGAAGTACTACCAAAAGCTCTGGGCACAAGATTTTCAGTTCAAATAGCACTATTGTCTGTTCCTATCTTGCGAATATTAAATACTTTAATGAGGCCATTCCTAATATTAATTGAACAGATATTTCCGGTTATTACAGCAGAAAACGAAATTTCAACTGATGAAGAAGAAATTAGACAAATGGCAAAAATAGGAAGTCAAAAAGGATTGATAGAAGCTGATGAAGCAGCTATGATTTTTAAAGTTTTTCAACTAAATGACTTAAAAGCTAAAGATTTAATGATCCCTAGGGTGTCAGCACCTTGTCTTGATGGTGCTTCGAATCTTGATAAAATTTCAGAACTTATAATGTCTGACAGCTCACCATGGTGGGTTATCTTGGGAGATAAAGTTGACAAAATACAAGGAGTAGTAAAACGTGAAAAAATCTTGGCAGAGTTAATTAATAAAGAAAATAAAAAGTTACTATCAGAAATTTGTGAACCTGTGGACTACATTCCCGAAATGATTAGAGCAGATCAATTATTAACTAAATTTGACAAGAATCATAAAGGAGTGAAAGTAGTAGTAGATGAATTCGGGGGATTCGTGGGAATTATTGGTGCAGAAGCTGTGTTATCTGTATTAGCCGGTTGGTGGAAGAATAAATCATGAAACAATTTAGAATTAAAGAAAATTATTTACTCTTAAAAAAATGGTGGGAGAATATTGATCTTACCAATTATGAAAAAAGTTTTCTTAATAGAGAAATAATTTCTTTTAATCAACAACTTATAAGACTCAAAGAAAAAAAAATAAGAATTGGCGCATATGGAAAATCAGGTGTAGGAAAATCTTCCGTTTTAAATTCTTTATTAAAAAAAGACATATTCAAAACAGATATTATTAATGGAACCACAAAAGAAATACAATCGGAAACTTGGACTCTTGAAGATCAAACACTCAATAGTTTAGAGTTGCTAGATTCTCCAGGATTTGACTTCTGCAATATTAAATTCCCAGATAAAGTTTACTCTTACATAAATCATTCAGATATTATCCTGTTTATAGTTTCGGGAGATTTAAATAGAAATGAGTTAAACGAAATCCGATCTTTTATAAAAGATGGAAAAAAAATTATTTTAATTTTAAACAAAATCGATCTATTTAATAAAAATGAATTAAAGGAAATAATTGAAAATATAAAGTTTAAGCTTCCAAAAGATTTAAATATCCCAATAATCATTAATAATGAAAACAATCTTAAAAATTACATAGCAAAATTAATCAATCAATATGGTGAGGTACTATTAACGCTAAATTCTATTCAATTAGCTGACAAATTGTTTCTGCGAATAAAAGAGCAAAGATTGAAAAGAAGGCAGAAATTAGCTCAATCAACTATTGGTAAATTTTCGACTATAAAGGCATCCGCAGTAGCTCTTAATCCTTTTATTTTATTTGATGTTGCTGGTAGTTTCGCATTAGATACTGCATTGATTAACGAATTAAGTAAGATTTACGGCTTAAAGTTAAAAGGTGAATCTACAAGAAAAATTTTTAAAAATATATCCATTAATAATTTATGTTTGGGAGTCACTCAAGTCGGCGTCAATACCTCTTTCAACCTTATTAAGAAAGTAATTCTTTTAACAGCACCTTTTACTAACGGGCTTTCATTATTACCCTATGGACCCATAGCAATTATTCAAGCAGCAATGGCACTTTACTCTACAAAAATTCTAGGGAAATTAGCAGCAAAAGAGATCTTTATAAGAAGCAAAGCTTCTTTTATAGAACCTGCTATTATGATCCAAAATATGAACTTTAATGATCCAGAGATTTTTAACCACATAAATATTTATTTTTCAAATAGAAATTTAAATAATAATTTTGTTAGCATTCTGCCTTAAAACTTAAATGGGAAAAAGCATTGCATTATTTGGTACCAGTGCAGATCCACCTACCATTGGACATAAAAAAATTCTAGAAGAATTATCTAAAATATATGGTTTTACAATTGCTTATGTTAGTAACAACCCTAACAAAAATCACAAAGAGGATATCTCAATTCGTAGCCATTTATTAAAAACTCTCATTGAAGAATTAGATAATCCTAAAATTTTATTTAATCAAAGTGTTAGTAGCCTATGGGCAGTAGAGTCAATAAAAAAATGTAAAAGATTTTATGAATTAAATAATCTAGATTTTGTTATTGGGAGCGATTTAATTAAAGATATTTTCTACTGGAAAAATTTTGATAAAATTACTGATGAGGTTAGTTTTTTTGTAATTTTAAGAGAGGGATATCCTGTTGAATCAAATACTCTTAAAATGTTAGAAACTTATAAAGTGAGATTTAAGATTTCGACCATAAAAATCCCAAATATTTCAAGCTCTAAGCTAAGGTCAAATTTTAATTATTCTAATTTACCAACTTCATTAATAGATATTGTTAAAAAGAATAATTTATATGAATCCACTAAACTAGTTGAATGAAGTTTTTACTTGCTCAAATTAATCCAGTTGTTGGTGATTTAGAGGGTAATGCAAAAAAAATACTTTATACCGCTTCGAAAGCTAGCTCAACTTCTGCTGATTTAGTTCTTACTCCAGAATTATCACTATGGGGATATCCAGCAAATGACCTACTTCTAAAAAAAAATTTAATCAAAAATCAATATCAAATTCTTGACCAATTAGCCTTAGATATTAATAAAAAATATGGAAGCTTGAGTATTACAGTAGGGATAGCTGAGATAATTAATGATACTTTTTTTCCAAATCTTTATAATTCTATTGCATTGCTTGAGCGCGGTGAGTGGAAAATAATTGCTCGTAAAATTATTCTTCCCACCTATGAAGTATTTGATGAGAAAAGATACTTTAGATCAGAAGAAAAAGTTTCCGTATTAACAAAAGAAATTAATAACAAAACCTGGCGACTTGGCTTTACTATATGTGAGGATTTATGGGTCAACAAAAATATAGAAGGTAGAGGAATTCATAAAAAGAATCCTATTTTTGATTTAAAGAAAAAAAAAGTTGATATCTTAGTGAACTTATCGGCCTCCCCATATACCTTCAAAAAATTAGAGCTAAGATCTAAAGTTTCGAGGTTTGCTGCTCAATATCTTCAAGTACCGCTGATATATGTAAACCAGATTGGAGCAAATGATAATTTAATTTTTGATGGAAATAGTTTTATTCTTGATAAGAATGGATCTAAAATTAAGCAATTAAAATCTTTTTCAGAAGACCTCTCCAGTTGGGACATTGAGCAAACAAATCCCAAAAAAAATAAATTTGAATATTCTGAGATGTCATCAATTTTTGATGCATTAGTCCTTGGTGTTAAGGATTATGCTCAAAAATGCGGTTTTAAAACAGCTTTAATTGGACTAAGTGGTGGCATTGATTCAGCACTAGTTTCAGCAATTGCGACAGCTGCTCTTGGCTGTAATAATATTTATTGCGTCTCAATGCCCTCTAAGTGGAGCTCATCCCATTCAAAGAGTGATGCGAAAGATTTAGCGAGAAGATTAAAAATAAATTTCAATAGCATCCCAATTGAAAATTTGATGAGCTCTTTTGAAGAATCTTTTATAAATACCATTTCTTTCGAGATGGCTGAAATAACAAATCAAAATATTCAATCAAGAATTAGAGGAACGCTTCTGATGGCTTTAGCAAATCAAGAAAAGCATTTATTACTTTCAACAGGAAATAAATCAGAGCTAGCTGTTGGATATTGCACACTTTATGGTGATATGAATGGGGGATTAT
>QCMA01000012.1 GCA_003214115.1 Prochlorococcus sp. AG-418-I21 | reverse complement strand
ACAACATTTTTTACAGGCAATATTCTTTATCCTTTTCCTATAGAAAAATTTCTCACCACAATTTTGACAAGTTCCTATGTATTTTAATTCTCTCCTTTCAATAGGAAATGAGTGCCTCACAGAAATTTGAAAATTCTTCTCTTTCTCATTTATTTCATTCATCTTTTCTAAGAAATTTGGACCATGTATCTCATTTTTTTTTAATATCCTATCTACCCATGCATGAATCATTTCATGACATAAAGTACTGTTTATTTCACTTGTAGATAATTTACTCAAAATAGGTTTCGATAAGATAATTTCAGAATCTACAAGACCATTAATTCGTTTTCTTTTATAAAAACCAGCAGTAGTTTTTAATCTATTATCACTCCATCTAACTTTTACTAAAGGTTGATTATTAACCGCTAGAGAATTTTCAAAATATTTGCTATTAAATTTATGAAATAAAGGTAAAAGAGGAATTACAGGCATTATGGATTAAAATTAGTATTATTTTGACAAAAAAAACCATCAAAAACGATTTCTTTTCCTAAAGTAATAAAAAACCCAAAGTAACATGGATGCAACACTAGTTAAAGATATCGGAATTAAAGCATTATTAGTTGGCGGAGCTGTATTAGTTTCTTTTTGGACTTTTAATGCAGTCAAATTAGTTATAAGCGCCAGAGGAATTAATCCATTAGTAAGAAAGTTTTTTGATCAAATAGCTGCTGGCAGAATTGATGCAGCGTATGGTTTAACTACAAAAACTTATAAAACTCATGTGAAGCGCCAAGACTTTCTTAAATTTTTAGCTAGTTTAAACCTTAATAAATACAGAAATTTAAAATCAGGAAGACCTAGAGTACAAGAAGATCAAATCATAATAACTTTGAATTTAAAATCAGAAGATAAACAAGATGAGCTCCCATTAGATTTTACTTTCGCAAAAACTGACAATGATTGGAAAATAGAAAGAATAGCAAAAGTGAATTAATAATTTCTTGTGAGGAAAAAAGAATTGTTTAAAGAAGAGATAATACATCAACTAGAATTACACCCAAGTAGATTAGATAAAGAAAAAATCATCACAGAAGCAATGGAACTAGGCCTAGATGATTTTTTTGAGGGGATCCGTATGGCACTTGATCCGTTGGTAACTTTTGGTGTAAAAATTGTTCCTGAAAAAGATAACAAAAAAAGTCAAAATTTTTTATGGAAAGATTTTAAAAAATTAGCAAATAAGCTTATTCAAAGAGAACTTACTGGTCACGCTGCGCGCGATGCAATTATTACGGCTATGGAATCTGCCACGAAAGAAGAGTGGAATGGTTTTTATAGACGAGTTTTGATTAAAGATCTTAGATGTGGTGTATCTGAAAAAACAATCAACAAGATAGCCAAGAAATTTCCCAAATATGCGATTCCTATTTTTTCTTGTCCTTTAGCTCATGACAGTGCAAATCATGAAAAAAAAATGATAGGAAAAAAGCAAATTGAAATCAAATTAGATGGTGTCCGCGTATTAACTATTATTAGACAAAATAAAGTAGAAATGTTTTCTCGAAATGGGAAACAATTTCATAATTTTGGTCATATTATCTCAGAAATAGAAAACGTCTTAAAAGAAGATCCTGCACCTCATGACTTAGTCCTAGATGGTGAAGTAATGAGCGCTAACTTTCAGGATTTAATGAAACAGGTTCATAGAAAAGATGGCAAACAAACAAAAGACGCAGTTCTACATCTATTTGACTTATGTCCCCTTAAAGACTTCCAAAAAGGGAGATGGAACACTAGTCAAACATCAAGAAGTTTATTAGTAAAAGAATGGGTAGCAAAACATTCTATACTTCTTAGACATATAAAAACACTTGAATGGGAAAATGTAGACCTCGACACCAATGAGGGACAGAAAAGATTTGTAGAGTTGAATAAATCTGCTGTGGAGGGTGGATATGAAGGAGTAATGATTAAAGATCCTGATGCTATGTATGAATGTAAACGAACACACAGTTGGTTAAAAGCAAAACCTTTCATTGAAGTCACTTTAAAGATTGTATCTGTTGAAGAAGGCACAGGACGCAATAAAGGTAGACTAGGAGCTGTACTAGTAGAAGGTGAAGATGATGGGCATGAATACAGTCTTAGTTGTGGAAGCGGATTTAGTGATATCCAACGTGAAGAATATTGGTCAAAACGGAATCAACTTATTGGTCAACTTGTAGAAATCAGAGCTGATGCTAAAACTAAATCCAAGGATGCGGTGGCTTTTAGTCTTAGGTTCCCTAGATTTAAATGTTTTAGAGGATTTAAAGCTGGAGAAAAAGTTTAAATTTTAAAAAATAATATTCAACAAATTAGTCAATGAAGAATGTGGTTTTTAAGTAAAAAAAATAAAAATCTCAGCTGTAGAATATAAGAATTATTATCAGGACTTTTTGAGAGACCTATGACGAAGAAAACAGTTTTCAACTTCATAAAAACACCTTGTGGACAGGCAAAATATATCGAATTAGAAGCCAACAAAACTTTACTAGGTAAAATTAGACTATTGTGGTTTACCTTAATTGCATCTATAAGAGATTGGAATATTAAAGAATAAATTTTTAGGATTTTTCAAAATATTCTCTGGAGTATTTAGCTGAGAAATATATAACTAAAAAAGTGGAAATAATTCCAACGACAGTAATATATAAATTATTTGGTGATTGCACATTTTTTAACTCCTGAATACTTTTTGCCAAACTACCTATTGAGCAATACAGAAAAGTTCCTGGAATTATTCCAATAAGGCCAAGAGCGAAATCTCTAAATTTAACATTATTCAAACCATAAAAATAATTAAGGATACTGAAGGGAAATATCGGCGATAATCTCGCTAAAAAAATTAATTTAAGTCCGCCTTTTTCTACTACTTTTTCCATGACACTTAATTTTGGGTAACGGCTTAAAAGTTTTTTTAGCTTTTTTGCAAAAAAACTTTTTGATACAAAAAAAGCAACTGATGCTCCTATGGAAGCGGAAATGAAAACGATAATAGATCCTAAATATGAGCCATATAAAAAACCTGATAATAAAGATAACCAAGAAGCTGGAAGTATTAATAAAATAATTAAAATATAAATACAAACAAACGAAAAGATCCCAATTCCAGTATTAAAAAAAAAAGACAAATTATAAATATTTTCAAGAAATATATTCATTCTCAATTCAAAAGTTCGAGTTTTTTAGAAATTCTTTCCTTTTGTACCGAACCCTCATTTAATTTAAATCTGCATTCATCAACAATATCTTTTGGAGCCTTATCAACGAAATTTTTATTAGATAATCTCTTATTTAAATTTTCTAATTCAATAGTCACCTTTTTTAAATCTTTAGTTAACCTTTCCTTTAATGCATCTATATTTACAAAATCCTGAAAAGGTAAGTAAACCTCTAAATCGCTAATTATCCCAGAAAAAGATTTAGCAAACTCTTTTTTATCAACAGCATTAGTTTTAAAAATAAATACTTCAGAAGATTTAGTTAAGGTTTGAATATCATCAACTAAAGTTTTTAAAAAATTAATCAAATCATCATTGTCTGAAATTAAATATACAGGAACTTTTTCTGATGGCTTAAGACCTAATTCAGCTCTCAAATTTCTAATCAGCCTAATAATTTCAAAGAGTTGCTGAAAGGAATTATCAAGCTTATTATCAACAAATTTATTTTCGTGAATTGGCCATTTTTGAAGAGATAATAATGCATTATCTGGTTTTAGTTGTAGCGCATGCCAAAGTTCCTCAGTAATGTGCGGCATAAAAGGATGAATCATTACCAAAATATCATTGAGCACTTTTATTAAAACTTTTTCAGATATTTGTCTATTTTTAGTCTCTTTATTATTAAACCTTTGTTTAGCAAATTCTACATACCAGTCACAAAAATCATTCCACGTAAATTCATATAGTAGTTTCGCAGATTCTCCTAATTTATATTCTTTCAACAAAGCAGAGACTTTTATATTTACCTGATTCAATTTCGATAAAATCCACTTATCACATAACTCTAAAGAAGTTTCATCACTCTCATTAAGCGAATAATTATCATTAGAAGTTTTATTAATTAACACAAATTTAGTTGCATTCCATAATTTATTAGCAAAATTTCTTGAAGCTTCAACAGTTGAAGATGTATCTTTTTTCCTATCAAAATCAAGCCGGATATCTTGTCCAGCGCCTGCAACTTCTCGAATTAAAGCAAAACGTAGAGCATCAGAACCATATTTATCAATTAATAGTATTGGATCAATACCATTACCTGAACTTTTACTCATTTTTTTATTGTTTTCATCTCGGACTAGACCATGAATATAAACATCCTTAAAAGGAATATTATTCGTAAAAGTATTACCCATCATTGTCATTCTCGCCACCCAAAAGAAAATAATATCGAAACCAGTAACAAGAACACTATTTGGATACCATTTTTTAAAATCCGGATCATTTATATTTGGCCAGCCAAGGGTTGAGAAAGGCCATAAACCACTTGAAAACCATGTATCCAAAACATCTTTTTCACGAACCAATTTAATATTTAATCCAAATTTTTTATTAGCTTCGATTAAGGCATCCTCTTCATTTCTCGCAACAACATATGGAGTATTTTGTTCTATTGAGTCTTGAGATTCATCTAAAACATACCATGCTGGTATTTGGTGCCCCCACCACAGTTGCCGACTGATACACCAATCATTAATATTCTCTAACCAATCCTTATAAACTTTCTCCCAGCGTGGAGGAATAAACGATGGTTTTTTAGAATCAATTTCATTAAGACACCCTTGAGATATATCATCCATTTTCAAGAACCATTGTGTTGACAATAAAGGTTCAATTGGCACCTTACCTCTATCAGAAAAAGGAACAGTATGTTTATAATCGTCTATCTTAGTCAAAAGGCCTAAGTTATCCAATTCTTTGATAATTTTCTTTCTAGCCTCATATCTATCTAAATTTTGAAAAATACCTGCATTAATATTTAAAGTTCCGTCTTTGTTCATTACATTAATCTGTTTTAAATTATGCCTTTTTCCTATTGCAAAATCATTTGGATCATGCGCTGGAGTAACCTTCACACAACCCGTACCAAAATCTTTATCAACATGTGAATCAGCGATAATAGGTATTTCTCTATCAACGAAAGGGACTTTTACTTTGACACCAATAAATTCTTTATATCTATCATCATCTGGATTAACTGCGACAGCAGTATCACCCAAAAGAGTTTCTGGTCTTGTTGTTGCAACTTCTAAGTACCTATCTAAAGGTTCACCACTTTCAGAAATTAAAGGGTATTTAAAATGCCATAAATGACCATTTACTTCTTGCATTTCAACTTCAAGATCACTTACGGCAGATTGAGATTCAGGACACCAATTAACCAAATATTCGCCTCTATAAATTAAATTCTTTTTATAGAGAATATTAAAAGCCTCAATAACTGCTTCATTTAATTTTTGATCAAGAGTAAATCTTTCTCTAGCCCAGTCAACTGAATATCCTATCCTTTTTAATTGAGAAACTATTCTTCCACCACTTTGTTCTTTCCAGTTCCATGCTCTTTTAAGAAATTCATCTCTTCCAATATCTTCGCTTGTTTTGCCTTCACTTTTTAATTGTTTTTCGAGAATAGTTTGAACAGCTATTGAAGCATGATCAGTTCCCGGTAAACACAAAACATTCTTACCTAAAAGTCTTTGAAAACGTACTACAACATCTATCAAAGCCGTATTAAATGCATGCCCCATATGCAAAGATCCAGTTACGTTTGGTGGCGGAATAACAACACAAAAAGGCTCCCCATGATCCTCAGGGTTAGGACTAAACGCCTTTAGA
The DNA here is from genome assembly GCA_003214115.1 of Prochlorococcus sp. AG-418-I21. Lineage (GTDB taxonomy): Bacteria > Cyanobacteriota > Cyanobacteriia > PCC-6307 > Cyanobiaceae > Prochlorococcus_A. Next base: position 24,363 of record QCMA01000012.1, on the reverse strand, counting down.
CTTTCCCATTTTTCTTGCCACTTTTTCTCTACTTCAAAAGGTGAATAATTCTCTAAAGATAATTGATCATTCATCTCTGTCATGTGCAAAATTTATTTCAATAAACTTTTTGTTTATTTTATCTTGAGAGGAGCCAATTAATGAAAATAATATTAGTTTGCAAAAAAAGACACATCCATTCTACAAAAGTTTGAAGCCAGAACCACAGGTACAACGTTTTGCATTTTTTGGTGTTGAGATAAGAAATCCACCACCACTTAAATCACCGTAATAATCTAATTTTAAATCTTTCAGTAAATTAAACTTTTTTACATTCGCGTATAAAGTTACTCCTTCAGTTCTTGAAATAGGGGATCCATTACATCTACCTGGCCTTAATTTAATATGCATCCATCCATCGGAACAATTTTTATCCTCTACCAAATCAATCGACATTTCTCCTGGAGAACCTCCAAAAGAAGCTTGCCTAGATAGTTCTGAAGCAGCACTTTGACTGATTGAAAGATTAACGATCTCAGTCATTAGAAAAATAATAAATGGGCGATCCAGGGTTCGAACCAGGGACATCCTGCTTGTAAGGCAGGCGCTCTACCGCTGAGCTAATCGCCCTTATGATAAATCATTCTAATAGATGAAGTTGAAAAATTTATACTAAGTATTTAAATATTTCATGATTGAGGCAAAATTTAATTAACAAAATATATCCTATGTCCTCAAACAATAGATATAAATTGGAAAACAATTCCGATTTAGAGACTATAAATAGTTTTAAAATCCTAATATCTAATATCAAAGCATTAAAAGATAAAACTTGGGGCTGCCCATGGCAGAAAATACAGTCTCATTTATCGTTGATCCCATTTTTGTATGAAGAAAGCAATGAATTTATAGATGCGATATATGAAAAAAATGCAGATAACATATGCGAGGAGTTAGGAGATCTTTTATTACAAGTAATGCTTCATGCTGAAATCGGTTACGAAGAAAAAGAATTTGCACTAAATGATGTTATAAAAAATCTAAACAAGAAAATTATTAATAGACATCCATATATTTTTAACAAAAAAGAAAAAGTATCATTAAAAAAATCACAACAGATTTGGGCAAATATAAAAAATTTAGAAAAAGAAGCACTTCATATGAAATCTTCAATTAGTAGAAATTTAAATTTGAAAATTAAAAATTTACCACCAACGGTTGGAACAGATAAAATCACAAATGTTGTTAAAGAACATGGTTTCAAGTGGGAAAGTACTGATGAGATTTTTAAAAAGTTAGAAGAGGAGATGAATGAATTAAAGGAAGCAATTAAAAGTAAAAATGATTCAGAGATAAAAAATGAATTTGGAGATATTTACTTCACTCTTCTTAATCTCTCAAACTTTTTAAAGATCAATCCTGAATCAGCTCTCCAAAAAACTAATAAAAAATTTTTAGACAGATTTTCAATCGTCGAAGAGCATGCAGGAGATAATATTAAAAAACAAACTCCCAAAGACTTTCAACGGCTTTGGCAAATAGCCAAGCAAAAACTGTCTGGAAAAATTCCTAAAATCAAATGACAAATATTCCAACATGGATAGATGAATATCATAAAGGCTCAAGATTCGGCCTAAATGGGAAAACTTTAATTAAAAAAACATCAAAATATCAAGAAATTATTGTTATTGAAAATGAATATTATGGTAAAGCTTTAATGTTAGATGGTTGCTGGATGACATCATTAAAAGACGAGAAATATTATCATGAGTGTCTCGTCCATCCTGCATTAAGTAGCATTGATGAAAAATCTAATGTACTAATTATTGGCGGTGGTGACGGTGGTACTTTAAGAGAGTGCGTTAAATATTCTCAAATATCAAAAATTCATCTAGTAGAAATTGATAAGGAGGTAATCAAAATATCTAAAAAATTTATGAAAGAAATTGGAGGCGAAGCATGGAATGACAAAAGATTAGAAATACATGTTGATGATGGTGTTAGATGGGTAAAAAAAACAAGAGATAATTTTTACGACGTTATATTTATAGATAGTTCAGATCCCTCAGAATTTTCAAATTTATTATTTTCAGATTCTTTTTATAAAGAATGTAAAAGAATACTTACACCAAGTGGGATATTAGCGACGCAAAGCGAATCTCCTGAATCCTTCAAAAATATTCACATAAATATTTTGAAAACCCTAAAAAATATATTTAAAGTTTCTGAAACTATGTATTCCTTTGTGCCTATATATCCAAGCGGGATTTGGAGTTGGACATTTGCTTCTTCAAAAAATCTAAATTTATCAAAGCAAAATTATGATGAAGTCCTAAAAATAGAAAAAGGATGTGAAATTTGGAATTTAAATTTTCAAAATGCAGCATTTCAAATGATGCCAAATAAAATTGTAAAAGAACTAGATTCATAAGATGAAAAAAAATTTATTTGATAACGAAAATGCAATTTATATGGGAGCAAAAAGAAGTCCTGAGAATTGCTCAATTGGTATATTTGGAGTTAATTATGACGGGACATGTTCGTTTAAACCAGGAGCAAGATTTGGTCCAGAAGCAATAAGACAAGTCAGTTCTTGTTTAGAAACATATTGTCCAAAAATAAAAAAAGACTTAGCGGATATTATGTATGTTGATTTTGGATCAATAATAATTGATAAAAATGACTCAAAGTCCGTCATTGAATCGGTTAAATCAGCAACAAATTATTTGATTAGTAAACGCCTTAGTCCCATTATGCTTGGAGGCGAACACTCTATTACAAGAGGTGCTATTGAAGCCTTAGTAAAAAAATATCCAGATTTGATATTGGTTCAACTTGATGCTCATGCAGATTTAAGAGAATCATATATAGGGAATGAACATAGTCATGCTTGTACTATGAAAAGATGCTTAGAAGTGCTACCTGAAAAAAAAATTTTGCAAGTAGGAATTAGAAGTGGGACTAAAGAAGAATTTGCAATCATGCATAACAACAACCAATTAGTTAACTTTTGTCCAGGCGAAAATGCGCATGAGTTAAAACAAGCTCTTCTACCATACGCTAAGTCTCCAATCTATTTAACAATAGATTTAGATTGGTTTGATCCCAGTTTACTAGCAGGGACGGGGACTCCAGAACCGGGAGGATTTTTTTGGAATGATTTTGAAGAAATACTGAAAACTTTAAAAGACCTTAGAATAGTGGCTTCAGATATTGTGGAATTATCTCCAGAAATTGATAAAAGCGGAGTAAGTAGCATAGTTGCAGCCAAAATACTTAGAAGCTTAATTTTGTCATTAGAAAATATGCAATAAAAAATTTCTAAACTACAGTGTAAAAATACTAAATATAAACTAAATATTTCATGGATTTGCTAAAAAGTCCTCTTTATTCAAAGTATGTTGAATCCAACGCAAAATTGGTGGATTTTGCAGGATGGGAAATGCCCATATCATTTTCAGGATTAATTAAAGAGCATGAATCAGTTAGATCTTCAGCAGGATTATTTGATATTTCTCACATGGGTGTGATTTCTATCAAGGGAATCAATCCAAAAGATTATATTCAAAAACTTTTTCCTACTAATTTATACTCCTTTTCTGAAGGTCAGGGACTTTATACAGTAATGCTCAATGATAAAGGAGGAATAATAGATGACTTAATAATTTATGACCTTGGTATACAAGAAAATGATATATCAGAATTATTGTTAATAGTTAATGCAAGTAGATATAAAGAGGATTTTCAATGGATAAAAAATAATTTAAATATGTCTGAAATTTCGATAACAAACTTTAAAAAAGACAAAGTACTTTTAGCACTACAGGGAAAAAACTCATTCGATTTATTTGAAGAATGGATTGAATCTTCGATCTCACATATCCCTAACTTTGGATGCGCATATAAAATTTTTGAACATATTTCGCCTAAAGAAAAAATCTTCGTTGCGAAGACGGGATATACAGGGGAAAATGGTCTAGAAATACTTTTAACTAAAAAAGCAGCAATTAATTTATGGGATTTCTCAATTTCCAAAAATGTTGCACCTTGTGGTTTAGGAGCTAGAGATACTCTTAGACTTGAAGCAGGCATGCATCTTTATGGTCAAGACATAAATGAAGAAACTTCTCCATATGAAGCAGGGTTAGGCTGGCTAGTACATCTAGAAAATAATCACGAATTCTTTGGAAGAAGATTTCTTGAAGAGCAGTCAAGATTAGGTATTCAAAAAAAGTTAGTTGGTCTCTCTATAGAAGGTAAAGCAATAGGAAGAAAAGGTTGCACAGTTCACAAAGGTGAAGTAAATATTGGGACTATCACAAGCGGTAGTTGGTCTCCAACTAAACAACAAGCTATAGCTTTTGCGTACATCAATACTTCGCATGCCATAGTAAATAATGAAGTTGAAATATTAATTAGAGGCAAAAAATTTAAAGGGGTAATAACCAAGAGAGCGTTTTATAAAAAAAATTATTAACTAAATTTACCCTTAAAGAATTATTATAAGTTATTGATAAATAAATCATACTTAGATGAGAAACAAAATTTGCAAAGAGCTCAATAATACTGATATTGGTAAATTAGTTAATTTATGCGGATGGGTCGATAGAAGAAGAGATCATGGTGGTGTAATTTTTATTGATTTAAGAGACCATAGTGGATTTCTACAAATAACAATTAACCCCGATGATGGTGCAGATCTATTTAAAAAGGCAGAAACTCTAAGAAATGAAACAGTAATAATGGTTAGCGGAATTATTAATGAAAGGCCCAAAGATTCCATAAATACAAATTTAAGAACTGGAGAGTTAGAGCTTAAGGTTAAAGATTTGCAAGTTCTAAACCAAATTAAAAACAACTTACCTTTTCCAGTGTCTATACATGATTATGAAAATACAAAAGAAGAACTCAGATTAAAATATAGATACCTTGATTTAAGAAGGGGAAAATTATTAGAAAATTTAAAGACAAGACATAAGATTATTAAAGTTGCTAGAGAATTTCTTGATAATTTTGGATTTACAGAAGTAGAGACCCCATTACTTACAAAGTCAACTCCTGAAGGAGCTCGCGATTTTCTTGTTCCTGCACGTCTTTCAAATGGAGAATTTTTTGCTTTACCTCAATCCCCACAACTATTTAAACAGCTTTTAATGGTTGGGGGCTTAGATAAGTATTATCAAATCGCAAAATGTTTCCGTGATGAAGACTTAAGGGCAGATAGACAACCAGAGTTTACTCAATTAGATATTGAGATGAGCTTTATTAGTGAAGAAGAAATAATTTCTTTTAATGAAAGTCTCATAAAAAAAATATGGAAAGAAGTATTAAATATTAATTTTAATAATGCTTTTCCAAGAATGTCATGGCAGGCAGCAATGGATAATTACGGCACTGATAGACCAGATACTAGATATCAAATGTTATTAAAAGATTTAGGAGGAGTATTAGGTGATATTGGTTTTAATATTTTCACCAAGGCAATTAAGTCTGGAGGTTATATAAAATCCATAACAGTCAAAGGAGGTAATTCAAGTATTAGCAACGTAAGAATTAAACCAGGAGGTGACATCTTCCAAGTAGCTCAAGATGCAGGAGCCGGTGGTTTGGCTTTTATAAGGGTCAAAGGAGATGAGCTTGAGACTATTGGGGCAATTAAAAATAATTTAAGTGAAGAACACATAGCTGATATTTTAAAAATCACAGAAGCAAAAGATGGAGACTTAATCCTCTTAGGAGCTGGAGATAAACAAATTGTCAATCAGTCATTAGATAGGGTTAGACAATATATTGCAAAAGACTTAAATCTTATTGATGAAAGTAAATGGAATTTCTTGTGGGTAACTGACTTCCCGATGTTTGAGAAAAATGAAGATGAAAATAGATATGAAGCTTTACATCATCCTTTTTGTTCTCCAAAAAATATAAAATCTAAAGATTCTGAAAACTTGAAAAAAGCAATTGAGAGCTCTACAGCAAATGCTTATGACTTAGTTCTCAATGGATTGGAATTAGGAGGTGGATCTTTACGTATTCATGAAGCGAACTTACAAAGAGAGGTTCTGAAAACGGTTGGACTTTCTGATAAAGAGATTGATGAAAAATTTGGATTTTTAATAGAAGCCTTAGAAATGGGTGCTCCTCCTCATGGTGGAATAGCGTTTGGATTGGATCGTATTACCATGCTGATCATTGGTGCGGATTCAATCAGAGAAACCATTGCTTTTCCAAAAAATCAACAAGCAAAATGTCTTCTAACAAATGCACCTTCAAATGTCTCTGAATCACAATTAAAAGAATTAGATATTGAAATAACAATTGATGAATAAGTATATATATGGATGTTCTAAAAATTTTTTGTTTAAATAAAATGTAAGGAGGCTGTGCTTAATTAAAAATATTTAATGTCAAAATTTGTTTTTGTCACTGGAGGAGTTGTTTCTAGCATTGGTAAAGGAATTGTAGCTGCAAGCTTAGGAAGATTATTAAAGTCTAGAGGATATAGTGTTTCAATATTAAAACTAGATCCATATCTAAATGTTGATCCAGGCACAATGAGCCCCTTTCAACATGGAGAAGTATTTGTAACCGAAGATGGGGCTGAAACAGATCTAGATTTAGGTCACTATGAAAGATTTACTGATACTGCAATGACTAGATTAAACAGTGTAACTACAGGATCTATTTATCAAGCAGTCATTAACAAAGAAAGAAGAGGTAACTATAACGGTGGAACTGTTCAAGTAATTCCTCACATAACTGGAGAAATAAGAGAAAGAATCCATCGAGTAGCCGCCAACAGCAATGCAGATATTATTATTACTGAAATTGGTGGAACAGTTGGTGATATTGAATCTCTACCTTTTTTAGAAGCAATAAGAGAATTCAAAAATGATGTCAATAGAAATGATGTTGCATACATACACGTAACATTACTTCCTTTCATCAAAACCTCTGGCGAAATCAAAACTAAGCCAACTCAGCATTCAGTAAAAGAATTAAGATCAATTGGAATTCAGCCAGATTTACTTGTTTGCCGAAGTGATAAATCGATAAATGAAGGTCTTAAAAAAAAGCTTAGTGGATTTTGCGGTGTCAATATTAACTCTGTAATTGAAGCATTAGACGCAGATAGTATTTATTCTGTACCTCTTTCTTTAAAAAAAGAAGGTTTATGCAAAGAAACCCTAAAGTATCTAGAACTTGAAGATAAAAAATGTGATTTAAAAAATTGGGAAGAACTAATTCACAATCTAAGAAATCCTGGAGCTCCTATAAAGGTTGCTCTCGTAGGTAAATACATTGAACTTGGAGATGCATATTTATCGGTTGTTGAAGCTTTAAGACATGCATGCATTGAACATAAGGCTTTATTAGATTTACATTGGGTAAGCGCTGAAATGATAGAAAAAAATTCAGCAGAAACTTACTTAAATGAAGTTGATGCAATTGTGGTGCCTGGAGGATTTGGCAATAGAGGAGTCAATGGAAAAATTTCGGCTATAAAATTTGCAAGAGAAAATAAAATTCCCTTTTTAGGTCTGTGCCTTGGTATGCAATGTGCAGTTATAGAATGGGCAAGGAATGTGGCTAATCTTCCAAATGCATCTAGTTCAGAGCTAGATCCAAATACTCCAAATCCAGTGATACATTTATTACCAGAACAGGAAGATGTCGTTGATTTAGGTGGGACAATGAGACTTGGAGTTTATCCATGCAGATTGACAAATAATACAATTGGAAAAAACTTGTATGATGAAGATGTTATTTATGAGAGGCATCGACATAGATACGAATTTAATAATTACTACAAACAAAGTTTTTTAAATTCCGGATACAAAATTAGTGGTACATCACCAGATGGCAGATTAGTTGAGTTAATTGAGTTAGAAAATCATCCTTACTTCTTAGCATGTCAATATCATCCTGAGTTTTTATCAAGACCTGGCAAACCTCATCCATTATTTAAAGGTTTAATAAAAGCCTCTCAAGAAAAGTTAACTCAATCAAATTAATATTCTTTATTTTTTTGAATGAAAAAATGACAAATTATTTACCCTTAGTCGAACAATTTCATTCATTACAAGGTGAAGGCTATCACGCTGGAAAAAGTGCTTATTTTGTGAGATTAGCTGGTTGTAAAGTTGGATGTTCTTGGTGCGATACCAAGAATTCATGGGATGAAAAAAAATATCCCCTTATATCAATTGAAAAAATAATAGATCGCATAAAAATTGCTAGAGGTAAAGGGGCATCTTTTTGCGTAATTACAGGTGGAGAACCTTTACAACATAACTTGGATAATTTTTGCAAAGCCATAAAAAAAACGACGCTGGGAGAAAAACAAACCTCAATGAAAATACATATTGAGACAAGTGGAGTTAATTCGATATCAGGAAGTTATGACTGGATTACTTTATCTCCTAAAAGACACTCACCTCCAAAAAATTATTTTTTAAAAAACTGTAATGAAATCAAAATAATCATAAATGAAATAGAAGATATTGAATTTGCTATTCAAATAAAAAAAGAAACTTTAAAACAATATCAACTCTCTAAAAGCGAAGATGGCTTAAAAAAAGAAAATAAAATTTTTTATTTACAGCCAGCATGGAACAATGCGAATGGTTCTTCTCTTGCTGTTGATTTCGTAAAAAATAATCCAGATTGGAAATTGAGCCTTCAAACTCACAAATACTTAAAAATTAATTGAAATCATATGACTCTTAAAAATAAATCAATAGTAGTTTTATTATCTGGAGGTTTAGATTCTTCTACAGTTACTGGTATCGCAAAAAAATCCGAAGCTAAAATTTTTGGCCTTTCATTTGACTACGGTCAACGTCATAAAAAAGAATTAAATTCTGCATCAATAATTGCAAAACACTTTGATATCGAAGAATTTAAAATCATTAAGCTTGACTTATCTTTATGGGGAGGCTCTTCATTAACTGATACTCAAAAAGAAATTCCTAAAGAAGGATTGCAAGCTAATAAAATTCCTAATACTTATGTTCCTGGGAGAAATACTATATTTATTGCTGTTGCACTAAGTTATGCCGAAGCAATAGATGCTGATTTTATAGGATTAGGAGTTAATGCACTAGATTATTCTGGTTATCCAGATTGCAGACCTGACTATATTAAAAAATTTCAAGAATTAGCAGATTTAGCTAATAAAAGAGGAAGAGAAAATAATCCAATAAAACTTTGGACGCCACTATTAGATTTAAATAAAGAGGAAATTATTCAATTAGCTTTTGCTAATCATGTCCCTTTAGATAAAACATGGAGTTGTTATTCGGGCAATTCAAAACCATGCGGTAAGTGTGATAGCTGCAGAATTAGAAATGCCGCTTATGAAAAATGGATTAATAACAATAATAAAAAATGAAAATAAAAAAAATAATTCTAGAAAAATGGATAGATCCAGCACTAATTACGCATGATCTAACAAAAAAATTCGGAGATAAAGGATTAGCTTGGCTAGACAGTGATGGTAAAGAAAATGGGGAATGGTCAATAATAGGAATTAAACCTAAAAAAATAATCCAATCAAGAGATATCAATAACTTAGACAAAACTAATAATCCATTTAATAATTTAAAAAATATTAAAAAAGGATTTTGGATCGGATGGTTAAGTTATGAAGCTGGAGTTTACATAGAACCAAAAAACCCATGGCGAAAATCTAATATGGCAACTTTATGGATTGCATCATATGATCCAATCATTAAATGTAATCTAATAAAAAAAGAAATAATTATCGAAGGCACAAACTCATCTGAACTAGAAAATTATAAAAACATAATCAACAATATAAAAAATATTGAAGAAGAAAATATTATTGAAAAAAATTTAAATTTTGATTTTTCAAAAATAAATTTGGACGAAATGGCTGAAAAATTTCAGAAAAATATTTTAAAATTGAAAAAATTAATATCCCTAGGGGATATATTTCAAGCAAACCTAACAACTAAATGCGAAATTGAATCTTCCAAAAACTATAATCCTCTAGATATTTATTTGAAAATAAGAAGGAAATTAAGAGCTCCCTTTGGAGGAATAATAATAAATAATGACAATTATAAAGAGGCTGTATTATCTACCTCGCCAGAAAGATTTATAAAAATAGATAATAAAAATTTTGTAGAATCAAGACCTATCAAAGGAACTAGATCCAGAGATAAAGATTTAAATCAAGACGCACTTAATGCTATCGATTTAATAACCAATGAAAAAGATAGAGCCGAAAATATTATGATTGTTGACCTAATAAGAAATGATTTAAGTAAAGTTTGCGAAACAGGAAGTATTATGGTGCCAGAAATATTAAAACTTGAAAGTTTCTTAAAAGTTCATCATCTAACTTCAGTAATCAGAGGCAAATTAAAAAAAGACAAGAACTGGATTGATTTACTAAAAGCTTGTTGGCCTGGAGGGTCTATAACTGGAGCACCTAAATTAAGATCATGCCAGAGACTTTTTGAATTAGAAGAATGTGAACGCGGACCATACTGTGGCTCATTTTTGAAGCTTGACTGGAATGGAGAGTTTGACAGCAATATACTAATAAGATCATTTTTAATTAAAGACAAAAAAATCAATATATATGCTGGTTGCGGAATAGTTATTGACTCAAACCCTGAAGAGGAAACTGATGAACTAAAGTGGAAACTTTTACCTTTAATTGATTCACTAAAATGATTGACGCATTAGGCTGGTACAAGGATCAATGGTTGGATATTGATAGAATATTTATTGCTGCTAATAATAGAGGATTAAAATTCGCTGATGGTATATTTGAAACCATTTTAATTAAAGAAAACAAACCTATTCTTTTTGATGAACATCTGAAAAGATTAGAAAAAAGTAGCAAGATTTTAAATATTAATCTCAAAATTAATAAATTAACTTTGAGACAACTTATTTACGATGGAATTAAAAAGTTATCGCTTAAAAATGATCAATTTGCTTCAGTAAGAATAAACTATAGTCGAGGAACTAATGAAGGTCGCACACTAACAATTGATAGCACTTCAGAGACAAAAGATTTGGATAATTTATGGCTTGAGTTCTATAGAATCAAACCAAATTTTAATCCGATTAGCGTTTATATTAGTCAAAAGGAAAAAATAAATGAATTCAGCCTTATAAGTAAATGCAAAACATTTTCATATAATCAGGCAATACAAGTTTTGACTGAAGCTAATGAAAAATCATTTGATGATTCTATCCTTTTGAATACGTCAGGTGAACTTTGCTGTGGAAGTACATTTAATCTTCTAATTAAAAGAAATAATCAATGGATAACTCCTAGAAAAGAGAGCGGCTGTTTAGAGGGGATTATGGTTTCTGAAGCTTTAAAACTGAAAATTGTAAAAGAAGAATTAATTCCTCCAGAATTTCAAAATGATGACATATTAGTTGCAATTAATAGCTTATCTTGCAGGCAAATTAATCAAGTTAATGATTTAAAGCTTAAACCTAAATTCGATCCAATTTACTTTTGGGATTTATTATATAGTTGAACTTTATTAATATCTGGTAAATAGACATCAGATACTTTAGTTATATTGTTATTAACCTTAAATTCAACTATTTTTCCAATAATGATAATTGATGGAGCTAAAAATTCTTTATCTTTGATTTTATCTGGAAGATTATCTAATTTCTCTATCAAACATTTTTGATTTTTTAAAGTAGCTTCTTGAATAACAGCGCATTTAGTACTCTTATCTAAACCACCTAGAATTAATTCTTCCACAATAAATTCAATATTTTTTATACCCATAAAAATAACTAAGCTATCTGATGATTTAGCTAAATCTCTCCAATTCACTGTCTTTTTTTCCTTATCTACTCGCTCATGTCCAGTAACAAAAGTTACGGCACTCGCAGCATCTCTATGTGTAAGTGGAATACCAAAATATGTGGGAGCAGCTATACCAGAAGTAATCCCAGGCACTATTTCAACTGAAACTCCATTTTTTTCTAAAAACGCTACTTCTTCACCACCCCTTGAAAAGACAAATGGATCTCCCCCTTTAAGCCTTACAATATTTTTGCCTTCTTTTGCCAATTTCAAAATAAGAGCATTAGTTTCAGTCTGAGGAACAGAACACTTCCCAGCTCTTTTGCCTACATGGAAAATTTCTGTATTTTTTCCTGCCTCTTTTGTTATTTCATCCGGGATTAAAGCATCATGAACTAATGCGTCACAATTTTTTATTAGACGCAAAGCTTTAAGAGTTAAAAGCTCAGGGTCACCAGGACCTGCTCCAACTAAATAAACAATGCCGGGCACAATAATCTCCTTTAACAAGTATGGTAGTAGAAGTTAATCGCAATGAAGGTAAATATTGTGAAAGAAAGTTTATTAAAACCAAATAAAAAATTTACTCTCCTTAGTGCTTTTATAACTCTTCTAAATGATCGTTTAAGTGAAAGTATACTTTTACCCATATTACCCTCTTTTGTTTTACTTTTTGACTCTAAAGCAAGTACATATGGTTTATTATCATGCACTTACCAATTAGCTCAATTTACAGCTTCTCCTTTTATAGGACTTATGAGTGATAGATATGGAAGAAGACCCGTCACTCTTTTTTGTATTACTGGTTCAGTAATAGGAATATCAATATTATCTTTTACGGTTCTTTTTAATTGGTCAAATGCAATAGCCTCTATCCCGTTATTTTTATTATTTTTAGCGAGACTAATTGACGGTTTAAGTGGGGGGACTGCAGCTACTGCAACAACAATTCTGGCAGATATTTCAAGCCCTGAAAAAAGAGCAAAAACATTTGGTCTTATTGGTGTAGCTTTTGGTTTGAGTTTTTTCTTAGGTAATATTTTTGTTGTAATTTTTGCAAAAAATACAAATAATAATTTTATTATTCCAGTTTTGATAGCCTCAATCATTCCAATAATAAATTTCCTACTTGTATTTTTTTACTTACCAGAAACAAAGCCTAATAATTCCTCAAATAATTCAAAAACTATTTTAAAAAACCCACTAAAGGAACTTTTTACAGTTTTCAAAGAAGAAAAGATTAAAAAATTATCATTAGCTTTTTTTATTTACTTTATTGCTTTTACTGGACTGACCAATATCCTTATATTTTTCCTTCAAGAATCATTAAACTGGACAACCAAAGCATCAAGTGGAACTCTTGTTGTAGTAGGAATAATTGCAATTATCGTTCAAGGAGGACTAATAGGGCCTCTAGTAAAGCAATTTGGCGAAATGCGATTAACACTCATCGGATCAGGCTTTATTCTTGTGGCATGTGCTCTTTTAATAACTGCTCCAAAAGAAAATGCGACACTTAATATTTATTCAGCTGTTTCATTTTTAGCCGTTGGGGCTGGGTTAATTACGCCCACCTTGAGAGCACTAATCTCAAAGAAATTAGATGATGATAAACAAGGATCAATTTTAAGTAACCTTCAGGGTCTGCAGAGTCTTGGAGGAGTTTTAGGAATTGCAATGGCAGGAAGGGTTTATGATAGTTTTGGTCCTAAATCACCTTTTATAGCTGGTTCCGTTATCTTACTTTTCATGATATACCTTATTGCAGAGGGTAAAAATAATAATTCTTTTAAAAATCAAAAATCAAAAGTTTTTTAATGAAAAGCCAGGCTGATGTTTTTATTAATAGAGAATTAAGTTGGATTGAATTCAATAAAAGAGTACTCCTTACTGGTATGGAAAAGGAGTACAAAATCCTAGATAAAGTGAAATTTTGTTCAATTTTTAGTAATAATCTTGATGAGTTTTTTATGGTAAGGGTAGCTTCATTAAAGGCTCAAGTTGAAGCAAAAATTACTAAAAAAAGTATAGACGGACTTACTCCTAAAGAGCAATTAACAAAAATCAACAAGGAAATAAAAAAATTAACTTCTCTTCAAGAAAACTATGTAAATAATGAATTAAATAATGAATTAAAAGAAAAAGGTGTAATTTTAAAAAAATATAAAGACCTAAGTGAAAATCAAAGAAATTGGTGTAATAACTTCTTTACTACATCTATTTTCCCTTTATTAACTCCATTAGTTGTTGATCCGGCACATCCATTTCCTTTTATAAGTAATTTAAGTCTAAATTTAGCGGCTCTTATAAGGGATGGAGAAGATTCTAAAAATCAGTTTGTCCGAGTAAAAATACCAACAAAAAATATTAATAGATTTATACAAATTCCCAATGAAATTATTCAGTATGATGATGAAAGTACATATTTTTTCATAAGCGTTGAAGATTTAATTGGTAATAATATAAATACTTTATTTAACGGAATGGAATGTATAAATTACTCTTTTTTTAGAGTGACAAGGGATGCAGATTTAGAATTAAAAGAACTTGAAGCTGATGATCTTCTTTTAGCAGTTGAACAAAGTTTGCAAAAGAGAAGGTTAGGTGGAGACGTAGTTAGATTAGAAGTTGAATCGAATATGCCAGATAATATTCTTACACCACTAATTGAAAGTATCTCAATACAAAAAGAATATATATACTTTTGCAAAAGTTTTTTAGGACTTGACGATTTAAATCAGCTTACAAAAATTAATAGAGATGATTTAAAAGAAAATCTGTTAATTGGGAAAACTCACCCACAATTAAAAAATTTAGATTTATCTTCAGACAAAAACCTCAATTATATTTTTAATATACTTAGGAAAAAAAATATTCTGCTTCATCATCCTTACGACTTATTTAAAACTTCAGTGGAAGAATTTATAAATAAAGCAGCTGAAGATCCACTCGTAATGGCTATAAAAATTACTTTATATCGAGTGTCAAAAGATTCTCCTATCATCTCAGCTTTAATGAGAGCTGCAGAGAATGGTAAAGAGGTAATGACTCTTGTTGAACTAAAAGCAAGATTTGATGAAGACAATAATATTCAATGGGCAAAGCAACTTGAACAAGCTGGCGTTCATGTTGTCTATGGAATTATAGGATTTAAAACACATACAAAAATAGCTTTAATAGTCAGAAAAGAGAAAGGACGATTAAGAAATTATTTTCATATTGGAACTGGTAATTATAACTCTAATACTTCAAGGTTTTATACAGATTTAGGATTACTTTCAACAGATCCTGATATTGCATCAGATTTACTTGAGTTATTTAATTACTTATCAGGTTTTTCTAAACAAAAAAGTTATCAAAAATTATTAGTTTCTCCCTCATCGATGAGAGAAAAATTTATTTTTCTCATAAAGAGAGAAATTAAAAATGCAGTGGAAGGTAAAAAAGCTGAAATAATTGCAAAAATGAATTCTTTAGTAGACCCTGAAATAATTAAACTTCTTTATTTAGCTTCTGATTCAGGTGTAAAAATTAGTCTTATAGTAAGAGGTATTTGTTGCTTATATCCCCAAAGAAAAAATTTAAGTGAAAATATTAAAGTCATAAGCATTATTGGCCATTTTCTTGAACACTCAAGAATTTTTTGGTTTTTTAATAACGGAGATAATGAGGTTTTTATTGGGAGTGCAGATTGGATGAGAAGAAATCTTGATAGAAGAATAGAGGCCATCACTCCAATAGAGGATAATGAATTAAAATATCAAATATACTCACTTTTGCAAACCTACATTAAAGATGATTACTTTTCTTGGACAATGAAGGAAGATGGTTCTTATTCGAAATTTAAATTACATTCATCGGATAATCGTTCGCAAATTGACCTCATAAAAAAATAAAATTAATATTGATTTTTACAACATTTAAAAAAATACTTAATATTTTAAATTTTTTTTAATTTTTAGAAAATCGTTTTATATCAATGGATTTCAAGAAATAAGCTTTTAAAAAAAAATTTTTGTCTTTAAAATTTCAACGTAAAAGTAGTTTTTATTTCAATTTCAGTGCTAGCTTTTGAAAAAATCCATTATTTAGGAGGCCAGGGTGATGGGGATCCCTCTGGAATCTGCAAAAAGCTCTTCAAATAATAATTTTGATGAGCCAAGATTACCAAACACTGCGGGCAAGTCTCGCAAATCAAAATCCAGTCTTACGGCAAAGCAAAGCCAAAAAAAATCTGGCAGACTCGCTGCAGATTCTATTGGCTATTACTTAAGTAGCATTGGTAGAGTACCTCTTTTGACTCCAGCAGAGGAAATAGAGTTGGCTCATCATGTTCAGAACATGAAAAAGTTGCTACAAATTCCTGAAACTGATAGAACGCAACGAAATCTTTATCAAATTAAAATTGGTAAAAGAGCCAGAGATAGAATGATGGCAGCAAATCTAAGGCTTGTCGTTTCCGTTGCAAAAAAATACCAAAACCAAGGGCTTGAATTATTAGACCTTGTCCAGGAAGGAGCTATTGGCCTTGAAAGAGCCGTAGATAAATTTGATCCTGCTATGGGATATAAATTCTCAACTTATGCATACTGGTGGATTAGGCAAGGAATGACAAGGGCTATTGACAATAGTGCAAGAACAATCCGTTTGCCTATTCACATAAGTGAAAAACTATCCAAAATGAGAAGAGTCTCTAGAGAATTATCACATAAATTTGGTAGACAACCTACGAGATTGGAGATGGCAACTGAAATGGGAATTGATCAAAAAGATTTAGAAGATTTAATTTCTCAAAGCGCTCCTTGCGCCTCCCTAGATGCTCACGCAAGGGGTGAAGAAGATAGAAGTACTCTTGGTGAACTCATACCTGATCCAAACTGTGAAGAGCCTATGGAGGGCATGGATAGAACTATTCAAAAAGAGCATTTAGGAACTTGGCTTTCTCAATTAAATGAAAGAGAACAAAAAATAATGAAGCTCAGATTTGGCCTAGATGGTGAAGAACCATTAACACTCGCAGAAATAGGTAGACAAATTAATGTTTCACGGGAAAGAGTAAGGCAACTAGAAGCTAAAGCAATATTAAAGCTTAGAGTAATGACAACTCATCAAAAAGCAGCTTAACTAAATTGATAAAATTTACTGTAATTTTATTATATTTATTCTTAATTTTTTTAATATCAATAGTTTTTAAAAAATATAATGAAGATAACAGAGAAATCGTCAGAAAAATAATACATATTGGAATAGGACCTTTAATACCAATTGCTCAATTTTTGAAAATTAATCAAAACTCTGCTCTAATTTTTACAGGAATTGTTTCATTAATGGTTTTTATCAATTACACCTATAAATTATTTCCGACAATTGAGGATGTTGAGAGAAAAAGTTATGGAACATTATTTTATTGTTTAAGTTTATTTATTTTGATTTATCTTTTCTGGGATAAAGATCCCTATGCGTTAATTAGTGGATTTTTCATAATGACTTTTGGTGATGGATTAGCTGGATTAATAGGAAAAAGCTTTAATTCAAAGAGTTGGATTTTTTTTAAACAAAAAAAATCTTTATTCGGCACCATAACAATGTTTTTAACAAGTTTGATAGTAGTTTGCTCAATAGGGTACATTCAACAAAATAGTTTAAATTTAAACTATTTCACAATAGCTATATTTGCGACTTTGCTCGAACAATTTAGTGTTTTAGGCATAGATAATTTTATTGTTCCAATTTCTTCAGCATTATTTTTTAATTTTTTTATAACTAGCTAAGTGAATTATATAAAATAGCGAGTAATTCTTTTGTTGTTTCTATATCTATACATGCATCTGTAATGCTTCTGCCAAACTGGAGATCCTCTTTTTTCAAAAGTTTTTGATTTCCCTCCTTCAAATGACTTTCAAGCATAACTCCTAAAATATTTTTTTCTCCATTGCCAATTTGAGAAGCTATATTTTTAAGGACTTCCGACTGTTTTCGGAAATCTTTATTTGAATTCCCATGACTACAATCAATCATCACTTTATGGGGAAGATTAGTTTGTTTCAATTCAGAGGAAATTCTTTTAACATGATCTTTTTCAAAATTTGGACCTTTTGAACCGCCTCTTAAAACTATATGGCCATCTGGATTACCTGTTGTATTCACAATAGAAGCCATTCCATTTTCATTTACACCTAAGAAATGATGAGATTTTGAAGCTGACTGCATTGCATTTATTGCAGTAGTAAAAGAACCATCTGTACCATTTTTAAAACCTATAGGCATTGATAATCCTGAAGCCATTTCTCGATGAGTCTGACTTTCAGTAGTCCGCGCGCCTATAGCTGTCCAACTTATTAAATCGGCAATATATTGCGGAACAATTGGATCTAGTAATTCTGTAGCAGAAGGAATTCCACGAGTTGCTAAATATGACAGCAAACTTCTTGCCCTTCTTAAACCAGTATTAATATCATAAGAATTATCTAGATGAGGATCATTTATCAATCCCTTCCAACCAATAGTTGTTCTTGGTTTCTCAAAATATACTCTCATGATTATTTCTAATTTATCTTTATAAATTTCTCGAAAGTTTTGAATATATTTTGAATATTCTTTTGCCGCCTCTAGATCATGAATTGAACATGGACCCACTATGACTAAAAGCTTTTGATCATTATGATGCAAAATATTTTGTATCGATCTTCTTGTTTTAGATACTGTATTAGCAGAGGCGTGATCTAAAGGTATATCATTATGTAATCTGCTTGGAGGTATTAATGGACGTGTCTCAACAACATGTAAATCTGATGTCTTTTCTAAAGAAGAATTATTTGATGATGTCGTCATTGATTAATTAAGAAGTTTGAATATTTAAAAAAGCATTTATGAATACTCTCCTTTTCAATATTAAAAATAACAATAGATTAAGCATTAAACCTTACTAATGAAGAATTTGGAAACATTGCTAGAAGATTATGCAGATCACGTAGCTGAAAGAGCTACCAAAGGTATTCCTCCTTTACCCTTAAATGCTGAGCAAACAAATTGTATTACAAAATTATTAGAAGAAGATAATTCTTACGATTCATCTTTTTTACTTGATTTACTAATTAATAGAGTACCACCAGGAGTTGATGAGGCTGCTTATGTAAAAGCAAGCTGGCTTACGGCTATTGTTAATTCCGAAAAATATTGCAAATCAATTAATCCCGAAAAAGCAATTGAAATACTAGGAACAATGATAGGAGGATACAATGTAAATTCTTTAGTTGAAATACTTAAAGGAGAAAATAGTTTACTTGCTAAAAAAGCGGCAGAAGTTTTAAAAAATATTATTCTTGTTTACGACTCAGCTAATGAAATTTATGAATTATCTCAAAAAAATATTTATGCAAAAGAAGTTGTAAATAGTTGGGCAAACGCAGAATGGTTCAAAAATAAAAAAGTTCTGGAGAAAGAGATTACTTGTTTAGTATTTAAAGTTGACGGTGAGACAAACACAGACGACTTATCTCCAGCTGTCCATGCAACAACACGCCCTGATATTCCGATGCATGCATTAGCTATGTTGGAATTTAAAATACCTGACGGACTAAAGATTCTTGATAATTTAAAAAAACAAAATTTACCGATAGCTTATGTTGGAGATGTTGTTGGAACAGGGAGTTCTAGAAAATCTGCTATTAATTCACTCATTTGGCACATAGGGGAAGATATCGCTTTTGTTCCAAACAAAAAAACAGGTGGAATAATAATTGGTAGCAAAATAGCCCCAATTTTCTTTAATACTGCTCAAGATTCAGGAGCTTTACCTATAGAAGCTGACGTATCTCAAATGAAAACTGGAGATGTTATTAAAATATATCCCTTTAAAGGCATTATTAAAAAAATTGAAAAAGATTCAAATACTGAAGAATTAATAAGCAAATTCGACTTGTATCCATCAACTCTTACTGATGAAATTCAAGCCGGTGGAAGAATTAATCTTATGATTGGAAGATCTCTTACGGACAAAATTAGAAACAAATTAAATTATCAACCAAGTGAAATATTTACCAGACCACAAAATCCAACCAAAAGTGCTGCCGGCTTTACTCAAGCTCAAAAAATAGTAGGCAAAGCATGCGGTTTAGATGGAGTTAGGCCAGGAATGACCTGTGAACCAATTATGACCACAGTTGGTAGTCAAGACACTACTGGGCCAATGACTAGAGATGAACTAAAAGAACTAGCTTGTTTAGGATTTACCGCAGATTTAGTGATGCAAAGTTTTTGTCATACAGCTGCATATCCTAAACCAGTAGATTTAGTTACCCATAAAGAATTACCTGATTTTATATCTCAAAGAGGTGGAGTAGCTCTTAAGCCTGGAGACGGCATAATTCATAGTTGGCTTAACAGAATGCTTCTCCCCGATACTGTTGGCACAGGTGGAGATAGTCATACAAGATTTCCTCTTGGCATTTCATTTCCTGGAGGCTCGGGAATTGTTGCCTTTGCCGCTGCAATAGGATCAATGCCATTAAATATGCCGGAATCTGTACTGGTTAAATTTAAGGGAGAATTATTACCAGGAATTACTCTGAGAGATTTAGTAAATGCAATCCCTCTATTCGCAATTAAACAAGGACTATTAACTGTTGAGAAAGAAAATAAGAAAAACATATTTAACGGTAAAATTATGGAAATCGAGGGATTACCAAACCTAAAACTTGAACAAGCTTTTGAACTTACTGATGCTACTGCAGAACGCTCATGCGCTGGTAGCACAATACTTTTATCCGAAGAAACTGTTCAAGAGTACTTAAGAAGCAATATTTGCCTGCTAGAAAAAATGATCGAGAGCAACTATGAAGATTCAAAATCTATTTCAAGAAGAATCAATGATATGAAAAATTGGTTAAAAAAACCATCATTAATTCAACCAGATTTAAACGCTCAGTATGAAGAAATCATTGAAATTGATTTAGCAAAAGTAACACAACCAATAGTTGCTTGCCCTAACGATCCAGATAATGTCAAAGAAATCACTGATGTTGCGAATACAAATATTGATGAGGTTTTTATAGGTTCTTGCATGACAAATATTGGTCATTACAGGGCAGCTGCGAAAGTCCTTGAAGGTGTACAACATTTAAACTCTAAATTATGGATATGTCCACCAACAAAAATGGATGAAGAAACTCTTAAAGCTGAAGGCTACTATAAAATATTCGAAAATTGTGGTGCAAGGTTAGAATTACCAGGCTGTTCTTTATGTATGGGAAATCAAGCGAGAGTAGATGAAGGTTCCGTAGTATTTTCTACAAGTACGAGAAATTTTGACAATAGACTTGGGAAGAATGCACAAGTCTTTTTAGGCAGCGCTGAATTAGCAGCAGTCTGCGCACTGCTTGGTAAAATACCTGAAGTTGAAGAATATCAGGATATTACTAAAAATAAAATTAATCCATATTCAGAGGAACTTTATCGCTATCTTCAATTTGATGAAATACACGATTTCAGCTTGACAAAGTAATCATGGATTATGCCAAACTTTATAAAAGATAATATTCAAAAAACAAGTAATAATTCTTCTCGTAGCATTAAAAAATTATTAAAACAACGATCTCTTGTAGTTGCATTTTCGCTCTTATTAACTGGTTTAGGGGCCTCTATTACAAGCATATCTTTTAAAACTGGAATCTATTTTATTAATAATTGGAGATTAGCATTATTAGACCAATTCCCATCTATTTCGGTCTTACCTATTTTTGGAGCTCTAGGAGGAGCTATTGCAGGATATTTGATCAAAAATATAGCACCTGCTGCAAAAGGTTCAGGTGTGAGTCAAATCATGGGTTTCTTAAGACATAAAAAAGTTCCAATGAATTTAAAAGTAGGCTTAGTAAAGCTCATATCAGGAATTATTGCTATTGGTAGTGGATTTCCTTTGGGCCCAGAAGGTCCATCTGTGCAAATGGGAGGATCAGTAGCTTGGCAAATGGCCAAGTGGCTCAAAGCTCCTACAGCTTTCAGAAGAGTAATAGTAGCAGCAGGGGGTGGTGCTGGAATAGCTGCAGTATTTAGCGCTCCATTAGGAGGTTTTGTCTATGCAATAGAAGAGTTATTAAACTCTGCTAGACCAGTAATTTTATTATTAGTAGTAATTACAACTTTTATTGCAGATTCATCTGCTGATATTATTCAAGCCTTGGGTTTAGATCCTAAAGCAGGAGGCTTTGATTTTAACCTCGGATTTTTGATTCAAAAAGAATATGACCCATCCGTTTTTTTCCTACCTGTAGATTTTATTTACTTAGTCTTATTAGGAATATTGATAGGGATGTTTGCGGAATTGTACAGCAGATATGTTTTATTAATGCAAAATCTTGGGAAAAAGTGGTATAAAAATAAATTTGTTTTAAAAATGAGTATCTGTGGACTTATTTTAGGAAGTATCTACTCTTTTTTACCCAGTACATTTCATAATTTAGATGAATTGCAGAAAATAATAGCTGAACAAAATACGAGTATTGGAATTGCTTTGTTAGCAGTTTTAGTACTATTTATCACGACAGGTTTAGCTGCAGCATCTGGAGCTCCTGGTGGACTATTCTATCCAATGCTTACTTTAGGAGGGTCAATCGGACTAATAATGGGAAGCTGGGTAGAAATTGCGACAGGGCATGCGCCGAGTACATACATTTTTGCGGGAATGGGAGCTTTTGTAGCTGGATGTTCGCGAACACCAATAACAGCAATGTTTTTAGCTTTTGCTTTAACAAAAAATTTATTAATAATGAAACCTGTCTTGATCAGCTGCATTGCAAGTTTCTTGATCGCAAGAGCTTTTAATGAAGAATCAATTTATGAAAGACAAATACAAATAGAATTAGAAGACTAAGAAACTATCTTCAATCAAAAACAGCAGTTTTGCTGTTATAAACAAATACTTGATGATTTAGATGTAATCTAACCGCTCTTGCTAAAGCTATTCTCTCAATATCTCTTCCTTTTCTTATCAAATCATCAACTTCATCCCTATGACTTACATTAACTGTGCATTGCTCTATTATTGGGCCTTCATCAAGATCTTCAGTCACATAGTGAGCAGTAGCACCGATTAATTTAACACCTCTCTTCCATGCTCGATGATATGGTTGACCGCCCTTAAATGCGGGTAAGAAAGAATGATGAATATTTATTATTGAAGAAAACTTTTTTAAAAAAGAGTCACTCAAAATTTGCATATATTTGGCTAATACAACAAGATCAATTTCATATTCTTTTAACAAATTTAAAATTTGATCTTCAACAATAGGTTTATCAGTGTTAGAAGTATCAACATAGACAAATTTTGCATTAAAGTCATTTGCAATATTTTCAAGATCAGAATGATTAGAAATTATTAACGGCACTTTCATTTTGAGTTCGCCATTTCTTACTCGCCAAAGCAAATCAATCAAACAATGATTTTGTTTACTCACGAAAATAGCAACATTTGGAATTTCATCAGAATAATTTACGTTAAATTTTCCATTTACTTCATCTGCAATTTTTTGAAATTCTTTATAGATCTCATCTCTATTAAAAGATGCATTTCTACTATTCCATTCAATTCGACTAAGAAACAAACCTGCATCTTGATCTGTATGATGATCAGAATGTTTTATATTCCCACCGTAATTTGAAATCCAGCTTGTAAGTAAACTTACAAGACCAGGACGATCCGGACACACAATTTTGAATATAATTGAAGGAGTTTCCAAAAAATCTTTAACTATAAAGTCAGATAAGCAAGTATATCTTATATATCAATGAATAGTTTAAAAGAAAATTTTCAAAATGCGCACATAGTTATTATTGGATCTGGGATTATTGGAAAATTTAACGCCTTAGAATTATCAGAGTTAGGTTTTCAGATAACAATAATAGATCCAAATCAACTCCAAAATAGTAGCAATGCAGCTTTAGGCTTGTTAATGGGTAATATGTATCAAAAAAGAAGAGGTAGAAGTTGGGATCTCAGGAAACAAAGCATTGAATTATGGCCAAAATGGATTACATTCTTGCAAAAATTTAATTATGAATTAAACATCGAAAAACCTTTAATACAACTTACTTCTAATGAAGAAAAGTTCAAAAAATTAGAAGAATTTATTCATGAAAAGAATGATCAAAACTTACGAATTTTAGAAAGACACTCAATAATTATCAAAAATATTAATAGAGCCTTCCAAACAAAAAATATACAAGGAATGATTTCCTTCAAAGATGGAAGAATAAATGCTTTATCGTTACTTCACACATTAGATAAATATCTAAAACATAAAAAAGTAAATTATTTACAAGAAGAAATAATAAACATAAGAAAATCGAACAATCAATGGATTTCTACAACAAGGAATAATAAAAACATCAAATCTGACATGGTTATTTTATGTAATTCACTAAAAGCGATTGATTTAATAGATAGCCTATCTACCAACATCAAATTAAAACCTGTTTTAGGTCAAGCTATGGAAATTGAGATAAATGATGCAGAAGTTGATTTATTATCGCTGCCAAAACAATTTAATATAAATGGTAAAAATATAATCCCA
>QCMA01000011.1 GCA_003214115.1 Prochlorococcus sp. AG-418-I21 | reverse complement strand
GGCAAAGTAAAATTAATCAATCTATTTGCTCTTATTTCAAGCAAACCAGAAAAACTTTTTAATCACAAAAATCCTGTGGGTCATTTAAACAATAATCATATTAATAAAAACTTAAAACACTGGTCTGAAAATAAAAATTGTGATTTATGGTTAGGTTGGGGTAACAAAGGGGAATTTCTGAATAGAAATAAAAAAATATCAAAAAAAATAATGCAATATAACTCAATTAGGAAAAATAATTTTGATAATCCTCTGGAACCGCTTTTAATTAAGAAAACAATCAAAGATAATCCAATACATCCTCTATATTGTTCTGATAATTCCATCCTCCAATCTTATTTTTAGGTAGTAAGGCTAAAATGCAAACCAGTATTTTTAGCTATTCCATTAAATATGTGTTAATTTCTATTTGTTAAGTTAACTTTATATGAAAATTTCAAAGCAACTAAATAAACTAAAAAACTTGAATGTTGAGGCAGAAAAATGTTCTACGAGAGAAGAAGCAAAAAAAATAATTAATAAAGCAAATAAAGCACAAAGTAAAATTAACAAATAAATAAAAAGAAATTTCACTTATTCATAATTTATAACTTTAAAAATATTTAATTTATACAAATACACCATATTTATTTCTTAGTATTTATGTCTTTGAAAATAATTAAAATAAGGAAATCTCACGAAAGATTTAGATCGACTAGAGAATGGCTAAATTCGATGCATTCATTTTCTTTCGCAGAGCATAGAGATCCAAAATGGGATAATTTTGGGAAAATTAGAGTTATAAACGAAGATATTATTTCTCCTAATGCAGGATTTAATAAGCATTCTCATGCAAATATGGAAATAATTACTGTCGTAACAAAAGGAGCAATAACTCATAGAGACTCATTAAATAATCTTGTAAAAATTCACACAGATGAAGTACAAGTTATGTCTGCAGGTACTGGAATCTCTCATAGCGAGAAGAATGAAGAAAATGAGACCTGTAAGTTGTTCCAGATTTGGATATACCCTCAAAAAGAAAATATCAAACCTCGATATTCTCAAATTTCATTAAATGAAAAGTTGTGGGATAATCTTATTTTTAATTACAAAGACATAAAAAATAATAAGCTTTTTCTAAATCAAAGTATCTCTTTATGGCGTTGTAAATATAAGCCAATTAAAGAAAAAAAATTGCCATTAAAAATCGATAAATATAATTGGATACAAATAATAGAAGGTAATCTTTTATTAAAAAGTAAAGACTCTAATTTAAATATATATCTCGAATCTGGAGATGGCTTGGGTTTTGAAGTTAATTATTATGATGATGTCTCTATAGATACTGAAAAAGACCTAGATTTTCTCTTATTTTCGATGCCTTACTTGTAATTTATATGTTACTTTTACCCATCAACTTCTTTATTAAATGCATTTAAGGCTTGTAAAGCCATATTAAGGTGAACTTCCATAGCACCAAGAGCAATTAAAGAATTCGGTGATTTATCTTTTAGTAAATTCTCTTTTCTTTTTGATAACTCATTAACTACTTTCTTAGTTGAAGCTTCCCAAGTGTTTATTAACTCTTCAAATTCTCTTTTTTCGGGACTTTCTATTTCTGCAAGTTCATCAGAAAAATGAGAATCCTTTTGTGCCTTAAGCATCAAGTAACTTAATTTTTTATGACTTATTGCTTGAGGTAAATTGTTAGATTCACTCATTACTAGTAGTTAATTTATAGTCAAAATCTAACTAAATAAGTGAATATTCGCTAGGGGGAGACGGTTGTGATGACCGACCTGAAAATTACGAAAAAATACTTTAACTAAAAATGGAATTATTAACCTTTGATTTTTCACTTATTAGTTGCTTGAAATAATCTCCACGCTCTTCATAATTTTTAAATTGATCAAAACTAGAGCACGAAGGTGAGAATAATAATGTTTCAACCCTATTATTTTGTAAATAATGAAAAACAAAATTTAAAAGCTCTTTTAGTTCTG
This sequence comes from Prochlorococcus sp. AG-418-I21, assembly GCA_003214115.1. Taxonomy (GTDB): domain Bacteria; phylum Cyanobacteriota; class Cyanobacteriia; order PCC-6307; family Cyanobiaceae; genus Prochlorococcus_A. The sequence continues at coordinate 31,817 of QCMA01000011.1, read as the reverse complement.
AAAATTCAAAAATATTTTTTTTAAATCCTTCATTAATAAGCGCCATTTTTAGGACTTTTGAGCTTTCTCCAAAAAGGAAAACACATTTAACTTTTTTCTTTAAAACTTTTATCCACTCACTATATTCATTCCCTTTTAATCTACCCCCAGCAATGATTATTATTTGACCTTCAATTGAATTTATTCCTGCAATAGATGAGTCAAAATTTGTAGCTTTACTATCATTAATTATTTCCAGATCATTATTTTTATAAATTGTTTCCATCCTATGGGGTAATTGTTTGTAATTAGATAAAGAATCTTTAATCTTCTTCCCAGATAATCCAACTCTTCTAGCTGCTGCAATTACCAATAAAAGATTTTGAAGATTATGCATTCCTTTTAAAGAAAAATGTTCAAGTTTGAATAATTTCTTTCCCCTCTCAACAATATATCCTTGATCATCTATCCAATAATCGCATTGAATAAAATTTGATTTATCGAAACTAGTTGTTATCCAAACCCCACTTAATAGCGAACTGTAGTGATTTCTTAGGTTTTTATCGTCATAATTATAAATTCTAAAATCAGATTTTTCTAGCAAGCTTTTTTTTATGTTGAAATAGTTTTCAAGTGTTTTATGTCTTTCAAGATGATCTTCTGTGAAGGTTGTCCATATTCCAATATTAGGTTTTACTTCTGGAGATATTTCTATTTGATAACTGCTTAATTCTGCTACAACCCAATCAATTTTTTCATGTTTTTTGGAGTGAGCATATTTACATAAAGGTGTACCAATATTTCCAGCAAAAGGAGCATATAATCCAGCATCACAGAGTATATGGCTTAGTAGATGAGTAACAGTAGTCTTGCCATTAGTGCCAGTAATACCTATCCAATTTGTATCTTTTAAAATTTCCCATGCAACATTAATTTCTCCAATTACTTTAATTCCCTTTTTTTTTAATTCAATAATAGTTTTATGGTCATAAGGTATTGATGGACTTACAACAACAGATTCGATCTCTTGCACAAAAGGTTTAATTTCTTCAAATATAAATTCTTTATTCAGAAAAACTAGTATATTAAGCTCTTCTAATTCTGTTTTTCTTTCTAAGAATTCTATCCCATTTTTACTTTCCCAAACAATTACTCTCTTATTGATGCTTCTCAAATACTTGGCAGCCCAAAATCCAGATTTGCCTAATCCAATTATAAGATTCATATTTCCTTTACTAGATTGATTATCTATAATTAAATTTATAATTGCATTTATATTAATTGTGTTTAAGGGGTAATTCAATCATGAGTTCTTTCTTCAGTATTTATAGTATTTGCCAAATAAAAGTTAATTAATGGAAGAAAATACTGCAAAATATTGGTTCTCTTGGTTTTATGAAAAGTGGGAGAAAAATGCTCCAGGTGAATTAATTGAAAAGGGTTTAACTCCGTCTCAGATTGCTGAACGATTTGTTAATGAAAACCATGATAGTTTTATTAAATTGTCAAAAAAAATTGATGAAAAAAATTATGATGCCTTAACAGAATTTATGAAGCTCTCAGAGAGTGAATTACATATCTTGAAGTATTTTCTAAAGTTAGTGAAAATGAAAAATTTATAAGAAGTTACTAAGTATTTCAAGGCTTTTTTCCCATAAATTTTTTCTTTCTTTTTTATTCATAGCGAAAGGAGAAGTAGGGGATAGTTTTGGATGACCTCTGAAATTAAATTTAGGACCATAATGATCCCCGCCTCTTGCATCTGGTGAAGTTGCTGCAAAAAGTTGAGGTAAAGCACCCATCTCAGCAGATTGAAAAATAGGGCTAAATAATTCCAATGAGAATGTTTCTATTGGACTAGGTTTAGGTTTTTGAGCAGTAAAGAGATTTGTTTTTGCAATTCCTGGGTGAGCAGCTAAAGAAAGTATATTTTTGTGTCTTAAGTTCTCATTTAGTTCCAAAGCAAACATTACATTTGCCAATTTGCTATTGGAGTAAGATTCCCATTTGTTGTAATAGTTCTCGGCTCTCAGATTTTTCCAACCAACTTTGCCAAAAAATTGTGCTCCAGAAGTAACAGTCACTATTCTCGATTCTTCTTTTTTTTCAATAATTGGAAGAAGCTTTAGGGTCAAAAGCATGTGAGCTAGATGATTAACTGCAAATTGTATTTCATATCCCTGGGCACTAAGTGTTTTAGGCGGATGCATAATGCCTGCATTATTGATTAGTAAATCCAAATTTTCAAAATCATCATAAATTTTGGACTGAACATCAACAACATTTTTTAAATTTGATAAATCTAATTCTAAAGGTGTAAATATTCCTGCAGGATTAAGTCCTTTAAGTTCTTTTATAGTTTGATTAGCTTTTTCAAGCGATCTACAAGCTATGACAACATGGGCATTTTTTTCAGCTAAGGCCTTTGCAGTGTAGTACCCAAGACCACTATTTGCACCAGTAATTAGTGCTGTTTTGCCTTGCAGGTTTGGAATATTAGATGTTTCCCAGTTAGAGATTTTAGGTCTTGAAATAGTGGCAGTCATTTATTAATCCTGCAAATTGTTTTGGAATTTAACCAAAATTTTTTACTTTTCCACTTTAAATACTGGAAGTCAGTATCGTGAGCTCTTTTTGAAGGTACTATTTAATATTATTTTTCAATTGCATATTGCCATTCATTATTCTGAGATAAACTTTTCTCTCTAAGTAACTGTAGTTTTCTGCTATTAATTTTAATAACTATCCCATTAGTTGGATATTTCGTGAATATTTTTCTCTCTAACCAATTTTTTATATATATTTGGATTTCGCTTGTATGATTTGTGAAGTAACTTTCAGGGGTGCTGAAACCACATTTTTTAAGATAGTTAAGGGCTTCATATTGATTAAGTCTTCCATTAAGTATTTGGAAACAGCAAAAGCTGAGACTTTCTCCAATCCCGTTCTGATCATTGAGGTATTTTCTTGTAATTCTTTGGGAAATTCCGGCAATTTGGTTTTTAGCGTATAGTTCTCCTCTAATTTGAAAATCTCTTTTGATAGGAATACAATGGGGGACATTCTGAATTTGTTTAATTTTGCTTGAGACATCAAATCCTTTTTTTGTAATTGCTTTATTAAAATTGCCATTTATATATTTAATTGCAATAGCACAGCCATCAATTTTTGGTTGAATGTTTAATCTTGTTTTTGTCAATAAACTTCTCAAAAATTCTTTATAGTTTTCTTTAGCTAATTTTGGCAAAAGTTTATTATTTTTTTGATTGAAGTAGTCAGGTTCTGGATCAATAGGAATAAAGAGCTTTTCAAGTTGCTTAAAAGCATTATCCGAAATTATGCCTTCACCTATTCTGTATTGTTCATCAAGATACTTAACATCTCTCACTAATAAATTATTCATAATTATTTTGATAAATATTTAAAAATCTTTTAGAAAAAATCATTTAAATAAAGATTTGAAAATTAAAATTAGTTTTTAAAGTAATTGACCACTAAATATCCTCCTACGCAGAGAGGGATCTAAGAGTATAAAATGTACTGATCAAACGTTTAAATTAAATACTTCAATCAAACATATTTACTTAAAAGTTAAATAGAAAATTTTAAGGATTAATTTACGGGCGAATTTTTGAAATTTCTATCAATACAAAAAAAATTTTTTAAAGTTATGAGAAAATGTCATTTCTATTAAAAGCTCAAAATACCTGGCAAAATTTTGCGAAATACAAAATTAATAATTATTCAAAATTAAGAAATTTTGATTTTGGGCCAAATAACAAAAGTTCAGTTTCAAAATTATCACCTTTCATTACTCATAAAATCTTATCGGAATATGATCTGATTCATGATATTAAAAGTAAGTACAAAATCAAAAATTCAACTAAATTTGTTGAAGAAATATATTGGAGAGTTTACTGGAAAGGTTGGATGGAAAATAGACCTAAAGTTTGGAGAAATTTTATTTCAGAAAACAATCTAGATTTTGATTATGAGCTATATGAAAGTGCAATTAATGGTAATACAGAATATGATTTTTTTAATTCTTGGGTCCATGAATTAAAGGATTACAACTATTTGCATAACCATACAAGAATGTGGTTCGCGAGTACTTGGATATTTAATTTAGGCCTTCCATGGCAATTGGGAGCAAAGTTTTTCTTTAAATATCTTTTTGATGGTGATGCTGCATCTAATCTCCTTAGCTGGAGATGGGTCGGAGGATTGCAAACGAAGGGAAAACAATATCTTTTTTCATCATCAAACCTCAGAAAATTTTCAAATAATAGATTTAATGCAGAAAAAATTACTAATCAACAAATTTTTCTTGAAGAATCTAATCAAATACCATTAGAAGATGAAATTTATAATAATGATATGGATCCTAAATCAGATAATCTGATTATGTTTGAAAATGATCTGCACCTTGCAACCCTTAAAAATTTGCATACAAGCTATAAAAAAGTGTTTATTATCCTTTTAAAAAATGAACAAAGACAAATTAAATTGTCTGAATCTGTTTTGAAATTTAAACAAGATTTGGTCTCTGAATTTGTAGAGCATTTTGATAATGTTGAACAGATTGATCCTTATTCACTGGAAAATAATTTTAAAAATACCAATGAAATAGACATTATTTATCCTGGAGTGGGAGAAAATTATGATTTCATAACTGAGTTTAAAAATTTGCACCATAAAAAAATTTTTAATCTTGTGAGGGATGAAGATTTATTTGCTTGGAAATTTGCTAAAAAAGGATTTTTCAAATTTAAAGAAAATATTCCAAAAATAAACCAGATAATATTAGAAAATTATAAAAAAAATAATTTTTAACTTAGTTGAATTCCTAATCAGAAATATAACTCTTTAGTTAAGTAGGTATAAATACTTATTTAGGTGCGACTTTTGCTCTTTAATCCACGATGGATACTGTGACTAGTTATTTTTACTTAAGGATAATTTTTTTATAGTGCTTTCAACAATTCTTACCAAGTCGTTTAGTAAAGATACTGCTTTATTAATTCTTAGAGTTATAACTGGAACTGTTCTTATTCATCATGGTTATGAGAAATTAGCAAATATAGAAAATTTCGCTGATGCTTTTGTCAGACCATTACATCTCCCATTCCCAATATTTTTATCATACATAGCGGCATTCTCAGAAATAGGTGGTAGTTGGTTACTAATTATTGGCTTAGCTACAAGATTCGGAGCTTTGGCAATTGTAGGAACAATTTCTGTCGCTATATATCATGCACTTGTTACTTCAGGTTTTAATATTTTCTTACTAGAGCTTTTACTATTGTATTTTGCTTCAGCAACTTCAATTGCATTAACAGGGCCTGGTAATTTCTCCTTAGATGAAGTCATTATCAGAATTTTGAAATCAGAAGATGAGGAAGAAATCATACCTTCAACAAAATCAAAGTCTTTTAAGGAAGTTGAAGTTAAAGAAGAAGCAAGTAGAGGAGGTCTATTTCAATTTCTGCAAGCGAACATACTCTCAGATACTTCAAGCTAACTTTTTCGGATAGAGACTATTTATTAGCTCTAACCTTTTTCGATAACTGTTTCTTTTCTCAAGTTTTATTTTTATCGTTGCTTCAGAAAGACTTATAATCAGCCCTATAGCAGTCACCCAAGATAAAAAAATAAAAGGGTTTTCTGGAATTTCTGACAAATTCATATAAATAATACTTCTTTTTTAAAACTGACTGATCACTATATGTTTTTCAACCTAAATATACAATTTAGAAATATTTAAGGATTAATTTCAACTTTTTCCCATTTCTTAATCTTTTCCCAAAGATATCGTTTATGAATAGGTTGTTCTAATTTAAGAAGATCTACTGAATCGATTTCAAAATTTAGTACTACAAAATTTTCAGACTTGGGTAGTTTAGATAATATTTTATGAGTAGATTGGACGCCTGGGTTTATTTTCTCTCCAGGAGGTCCCCAAAACCAAGAAGTTTTTGATTTTTCTGATAATAAATCCCAATAATTTTTGTTATCACTTAATTCACATATTTTCCCTTTGAATCTATATTGTGATTTGGTTTTCAAAAAGAACCATAATACTTCTGCATTAGGATTAGATTTTAAATGTCCAATTTTTTCACTTCTTCTATCTGTAAAAATAATCATTGAACTATCTTCATTCCAGCCTCTGAAAACAACTGTTCTTAATCTTGGCTCATTTTCTTCGCTAATTGTCGCAAGCTGTATCCATCTATTAGAGGGTGATTTGCCCTCTTTTTTTCTAGAAGATTTTAAATCTTGCCTCCAACTGGGTAAGTTGTTATGAGGCATTTAATTTAGGTAATATAAGACCACTTTTCTTTTTGTATTCTTCGAATGAATCATATTTTGAGAGCGATTTATCTTTTTTTATCATTCTTGGTAGAAAAACTATAGAGAAAAATATTGCAAGAATTACTAATGGAATGAAACTCATTGAAAGTATGGCGAATGATAGATAAATTAGTATCTCTCCTAGATAATTTGTATTCCTTATATTTTTGAAAAATCCTTCTTTAATAAGATCTTTTTTTAATTTAAGAGAAAAATATTTTTGGGCATCACTAGCAAAGTGTAGAAACACACCAATTATATTTATAGATACAGATGCAGCTATTACGATATTTGGAACAGATTTCTGAGATGAGATAAGAATGTATGGCGCCACCCAGTAACTACCAAGGAAAATAAAACCAGTAACTGAAGTTAAAAAATTGATTTTTTCTTTAAAGTAAGGATCTGGGAATATCTTTTCTTTTAGAAGCCAAAGTAATCCATAAGTACCATGCAGAGCCAAATAAACGTAGGGAGCGATCGTAAAATTATCAAAAAAAATCATAAAACCTATTACTACAAATGCAGTGAGTCCCTTATGTAGATTAATTATTTGATTAAGTTTCATCTTTTTTTTAATAATCTAAAAAATGAAATTATTTTCTGTGGATATAACCTAGGCCTTCAAAAGTTTTTATGGGCGATACTGGATTCGAACCAGTGGCCACTACCGTGTCGAGGTAGTGCTCTACCACTGAGCTAATCGCCCAAATTGAAGAATTTTTAATCCCCCTTATAAGAAAATAGCAGGTTGCGTTTCATTTTCTAAGTAATTTAACTTTCCATCGTTCTCTTTTGGTTATTTCTAAATTTAGAATTTCGATAAATCCCTTATTTTCAAGTTCTAGTTTGTCACCAATTTTTAGATTAATAGTTGGCTTATTAACTTTGCTTCCATTTAATCTGAGCATTCCATTCTCTATCCTTTCAATGATTTTGGTGCGTGATACCCTAAAGCCAGCTGAAGCTATAGCATCTAATCTTGTTGAAGCTTCTACTGTATTGACAAGTTTTTTTGATCTTCCAGAAGGTATTTGTAATTCATCTATTTCTACCAAATTAACTTTTACTTTTACGTCTCTCAAATAAAAAATCTTTTCATCTAGATGCTTAATATCTGAATTATCAATTATCCCTTGTGCTCCCCTATCGCCAATAGTCCATATATCCCCAACTTTTATTTGATTAACCCCATTTTCAATTAACAGGGATCTAAAGTCGTCTTGTGTAGCATTATCAAATAAAAAATTCCCATTGATTTTTATTCCTTGAGCTGGAAAATTACTTTTTAGCGCATCCTCTTCAGGAATATTATCTCCTCTAAAGCAAGCTATCCTAGATCTTTGAGAAGAAGAGAATCCTCCATAAATAAAAAATTTGAAATCATTTAAATTTTCAAAATCTTTTAACATCTCTTCGCAAACATAAGTTGAATTAAACCCAGTCCAATAAGTTTCCCAGTGTTTGTAAGCTAAGTTAGCAATATTTATTAATTCCTCCGTTTCTTTTTTGTAGTTTGAATTTATTAAGATTTCTTTTAAGTCAATCATTTAGCCTTCTAAAAAAATTATATCTTTTGCTTCTGATTGTTTTATCAAAGCCCATGGTAATTCAGCTCCAATTTGATTTTCAAGTAGAACAAGCCATTTACCCTCTTTATTAAAATTAATGATTGATCTTAACTCTTTATTTCTATTAATGTTGATACTTGCAGAAGAAACAATGCTTCCTAAATATCCTGAACCCATTCCTAAAAGACCACCAATTAATGACTCCCCGATGTTATTTAAACCAAGAAAGCTGAAGGTAGATAAATTTGTCATATTAGAAAAAGCTATTCCAGCTATAAACCCAAATGGCATTAGCCATCTACTCATATCTTTTTGTCTGATCATTCTATCAAGTTTAGGATTTAAGATTCTTATATCTTCAAAATTTTGTGATTTGAATAAGATATTTGCTTTCGCATTTAGCAATTCTGTTTCGTCTGATGATATTTTCTCACTTATTGGGGGGATCAAAATAGCTTCAGAGAGCATTACTGATTTTTCTTTTAAAACATCAAATAGCTGGATACATTTATCAATGTCTTCAAATATCACAATACTTTTAGTCAAATTTCAATCCTCAAATGTTTGTGTGTTATTCAAATTAATAAAATAAGATATATACACTATAGATTAAGTTAAAGTAAAAGATTAAAGAACCAATCTTAAATGACAAAAGTTCTCATTACAGATCCAATTGATCAAACAGGAATCGATATTCTTTCACAAGTTGCTCAGGTTGATCAGAAGATAGGAATCTCAGACTCTGAATTAGCTTCCATTATTAAAGATTATGATGCTTTAATGATTCGTTCTGGTACACAAGTAACTGAAGAGATTATTAACTCTTCAAGTAAACTAAGAATTATTGGAAGAGCCGGAGTTGGAGTCGATAATGTAGATGTTAAGGCTGCTACACAAAAAGGAGTTCTTGTTGTTAATTCTCCAGGGGGTAACACAATAGCTGCTGCTGAACATACTATAGCTATGATGTTGGCTTTATCTAGACATATTCCAATTGCTAATAGTAGTACTTTGTCAGGTAAATGGGAAAGAAAGAAATTTGTTGGTAATGAGCTTTATAAGAAAAAATTAGGAGTAGTAGGTTTAGGGAAAATTGGTGCTCATGTAGCAAAAGTTGCTAATGCATTAGGAATGGAAGTTTACGGATATGATCCCTTTGTTTCAACTGAAAGAGCTCAACAAATACAAGTTAAACTATCTGAACTAGAGGATTTATTCAAACAATCCGATTATGTAACTTTGCATTTACCTCGCACACCGGAGACAGAGAATTTGGTAAATATAGATGTCCTTAAAAGTATGAAAAGTAGTGCAAAATTAATTAATTGCGCTAGGGGAGGCTTAATTGATGAAGAGGCATTAGCAGAAGCTTTAAATAAATCATTGATTGCGGGTGCTGCAATAGATGTCTTTTCAAAAGAACCTTTGGAATCTAATTCACCACTTTTGAAGGTTGAAAAGAATCTTATTCTTACCCCTCACTTAGGAGCATCTACTCGGGAAGCACAAGAAAATGTAGCAGTTGATGTTGCAGAACAAATAAGAGATGTTTTGCTTGGTTTATCTGCTAGAACTGCAGTAAATATTCCAGGTTTGAGTCCTGATATTATGGATAGTCTAAAACCTCATTTGCAGTTGGCTGAAACTATGGGTCTGCTTATAAGCCAGCTTTCAGGTGGACAGATACAGAAACTAGAAGTAAAGCTTCAAGGTGAATTTGTTCAACATCCTTCTCAGCCATTAATAATAGCTAGTCTAAAAGGCCTTCTAAGTAAAGCTTTGGGAGATAGGATTAATTATGTGAATGCTTCGCTAGAAGCAGATTCAAGAGGTATTTCTGTAGTCGAGAACAAAGATGAGGCAAGACCTGAATTTGCTAGTGGTTCGCTTCAGTTAACCACTTATGGAGATAATGGCGACCATAGTGTAGCAGGAAGCATTTTTGCTGATGGGGAATTAAGAATTATTAGTATTGATCAATACCCAGTTAATGTATCGCCAAGCAGATATATGTTGGTTACTAGGCATAGAGATATGCCAGGGATTATCGGTAAGTTGGGGTCTTTATTAGGTAGCAACAATGTAAATATTGCATCAATGCAAGTTGGGCGCAAAATTGTTAGAGGGGAAGCTGTGATGGTTCTAAGCATTGATGATCCAATACCTAATAAGTTGCTTGATACCATTATTGAAGTAGATGGGATTACCAACGCTAATCCAGTTACTTTATGAAGAGGCTTATCCTAATTAATGGAAACTAAAGATTGGTATAAACTAAGTTTTCTGATAGAAAGTGATTCTGAAGAAATTATTATTTGGAAATTAAATAAGCTGGGAATATTTAGTTTTTCATTTGAATATTTAATTAAAAATGAAAATAAAAAAGAAGTGAATATATGGCTTCCAATTGATGATTGGAGCGCTAGTTCTAGAAGTGGTTTTGAAAAGATAATTAGCAAACTTCTAAACATTAATGTCCCTGATAATCAATTTTTTGACTGGAGTATTATTAAAGAGGAAGATTGGTTAACAAGCTGGAAGAAATATTGGGCTCCTGAATTAATAGGGAATCATTTTTTAGTATTACCTTGTTGGATAAATTTAAATGAAAAATTTAAAGATAAACAAATTATAAAAATTGATCCTGGAGCAGCCTTTGGTACAGGAAGTCATCCTTCAACTTATCTTTGCTTGGAAAAAATGGAGAGTATTTTATTTTCTGATAAAAAGGTATTAGATATTGGGAGTGGTAGCGGGATTTTGAGTGTCGCCGCAAGACTGCTTGGCGCTAAAGAGGTTTGTGCAGTGGATAATGATTATTTAGCTATAAATTCAACTAATTCTAATTTCCAACTAAATTTTGGCAATTTAAACAACTTAAATACATATTTGGGATCTTTTAATGAGGTAATTTTAAAAAATCAACTCAAACAATTTGATTTTGTTTTATGCAATATTCTTGCTGAAGTAATAAAAGAAATGATTCCAAATATTTATAAGTGCTTGAGAAACAATGGGGAAGTCATTTTCAGTGGAATTCTAAATTCACAAAAGGATGAAATTATAAAAATATTAATTCAGAATGACTTGAAATTATTGGATGTATCAACTAGAAAAGATTGGGCATGCATTTCTGCACAAAAACCCAGCGACCTAACCTAAGTATAAGTTTTTCTTATAGATACTCTTTCATACATTTTATTGTGTCATTTTTTACTTCAAAATCTCACATATCGACCTAATCGATGTTAAAAATGTATTTGATAGGTATTAATTACCAACAATTTTTTATTTAAATGGCTTCTTACAAAGTTACACTCATCAGCGAGGGTGAAGGACTCAATTCAACTATTGAAGTACCTGATGACCAGTACATCCTTGATGCCGCTGAAGAACAAGGTATCGATCTTCCTTATTCCTGTAGAGCAGGAGCATGTTCAACATGTGCTGGAAAAGTTACTTCAGGAAGTGTCGACCAATCAGATCAAAGCTTTTTGGATGATGACCAACTAGAGGCTGGTTTTGTCCTTACATGTGTTGCTTATCCAACATCTGATGTAACAATTACAACTCATGCTGAAGAAGAGTTGTATTAATTATAGAAAATTAACCTTTCTAAGTTGATTATTCATTATTTCTCTGCCACCCTCTATGAAGGTGGCTTTTTTTTGTAAATGAATAAATTTGAATTTTTCAAGACTGGCAGTGTTCAATCAAGTTATGGAGGTCAGTACAGCTATAAGGTAATTGGACCATGTTGCAGACTTTATGATAGGGAAGAGTTACCTTGGCCCTGTTCAAGGCTTGCTTGGAGAAGTAAGGAGCCTAGTTGGAGAAGAATAGGTTCTAGGTTCGTTGCCGATATGGCTTCAAGAAAATGCCCATCTTATTCAGTACAGATTTTGGAGCCTGGATCAAAACCTGTTGAGACAGTCATAACTCTTTTTTCAAAGAAATTTTCTTCTGATGTACAAGAATGGTGGTATAGCAAAAAACCAGGCTCAAAAGAGCCTGGTAATATCTTTCCTTCTGAAGTTAGTTAGTTTTAAATATTATGCTTTTGGCTTTGGAGGCATGTAACCTTTTAAGCCAGTGCATTCAAGACTATCAATAGTATTAATCCCAGTTTGTGAGTTAGTTCCACTAGCTCTTTCACATAATGATTTTCTCTGAGAAAGATCAAGATTTGCGTCAGTAAAGTCTGCTCCATCAATAATGGCCCCATCAAAAACACTTTTCATTAGCTCACCATTTGTAAGATTCGCATCTGTAAAATCAGCATTATCGAAGCGTGTTGCATATGCAATGAGGTCTGTCATATTTGCTCCTTTAAAACTAGAGTTTTTTGCAGTTGTTACGCTCATATATGCGCCTTGAAGATTAGCTTCTCCTAAATCTTGATTAGATAAATCATATTTAACATATTCAGTATTATGAAGGTCGGCACCGTGAAGATCATCTTTTAGTACGTCAACTGATGAAGGATCACTAGGATAGAGTGCGTTTACAGAGATTGGATTAATAAGTAAACCAATAATTAACGGAAGAAAAATAAATAGTCTTTTTAAAGACTTATGTAGTGATGAAAACATAGAAACCATTTCGATCAACATCAATAAAGAAAACCTATGACTATTATTCCATGGGTTGGTCATTTGCGACCCTTCTTCTCACGAACTGTTGCAGTTTATTTTATTTCTGTCGTTAGAAAATCTTTTGCAAGCTGAGTATTTGGAAAAACTTTTTGAGCCTCTTTAAGCAAATCGGTTGGCGTTATTGCATTTTTATTGGTGTATCTTGGACTTAAATGAGTAATAATTAATTTTTTTGTATTAGATAACAATGCTGTTTTAGCAGCCATGATTGTTGTGGAATGTAATTTTTCGTAGGCCATGCTTTCATCTTCTTCTGAAAAAGTCGATTCATGTACGAGTAAATCGGAATTTTTCGATAGTGAAACAGCTGATTCGCTAAAGACTGTATCTGTACAATAAACAAAACTTTTACCCTCTCTAGGAGGTCCACAGAATTCTTTTCCATCAAATGACCTCCCATCTGCTAGTACAACTTTTTTACCTTGTTGCAGTTCTGAATAAATTGGTCCAGGGGCTATTTTTAGGTACTCTGCTTTTTTGATATCAAATATACCTGGCTTATCTTTTTCACTCACTCGATAACCATATGCAGGTATTTTATGTTTTAGACAGGCGCAGTTTACTTTTATTTTGTTGTTTTCAAATAAAATTTTATTATTTTGTGCAAAATTTTCAACTTCCACAAAATGCAATGGGAAGGCCAATTTGCAAAAACTGCTTTTAAGTGCAGAATTTATAAAACTTCGCAACTCTGAAGGACCGTAAATTTCAATACCCTTACTATTTCCTGATAAACCTAAGGTAGCCAAAAGCCCAGGCAAACCATAAATATGGTCTCCATGCATATGAGTAATAAATATTTTCTTGATTTGTGAAGATTTAATATTGCTTTTCATTATTTGATGTTGCGTTCCCTCTCCACAATCAAAAAGCCAAACTTCTGATGACTGAGATAATTTAAGTGCTAGGGAAGAAACATTTCTCGTTAAGGATGGGACTCCTGAGCTTGTTCCTAAGAAGGTGATATTCACTAATTTGTTATATTTTTATTTTTATGTATGGATTAAATCTAGACTTTTAGTCAAACTTAGGCAAATTATGCATTTGTTTTTTAAACAAAGTGATACTTAAATTCAAAAATATTTATAGTAAATGTTGCCTGATTAGTATCTTATTTATTTTTGTTTTTCAGTGTGAGAGTGTTTTTGCATCAAGAGAGCCAATAATTAGAGTTTTGATATCAAAAAATAACAACTTAAGGATCAGATCAGATAGATCAATTCCTTTAACCATAGAGGGGAAATTTTTTTCAAGTAAAAAAATAAAAGGCTTAACTTTGAAAAATGAGCAAAATAGAAAAATTTTATATTTTGATAAAAATAAACAAAAAAAATATAACTTAAAAAGTAATCAACAATTTCAAATTAGATCTTCTGATGGAAGAGGTATATGGGTAGGTCAGAAGAGATTTTCTGGTAGGCTTAATCTTTTTGTACTTGATTCTGAAATATTGGTTGTAAATGTTTTAGGAATAGAAAAATACCTAAGTAGTGTAGTGGGTTCAGAGATGCCAACAAAATGGCCTATTGAAGCATTAAAAGCACAAGCAATTGCCTCAAGAACTTATGCTTTAAAGCAAAAGGGGAATAATTTATTTGATATAGATTCAACCCAGAAAAATCAAGTCTATAATGGCTTGGAGTCAAGAACTTATAAAACTATCAGAGCCGTTAAAAGTACAAGATCTTTAGTCTTAACATATAACAATAAATTAATAGATGCTTTATTTCATAGCAGCTCAGGCGGAATGACAGAAAATAGTCAAGATGTATGGAAGAATAAATATCCATATTTATCAAGTGTCAAAGATTTTGATAAAAATAATCCAAAATTTAGATGGCAAAAAAAATTTTCGAGTAATGAATTAACAAATTTATTTCCCAAGATTGGAGGTTTAAGTAATATAGAGATTCTAGATATCACTAGCACAGGGAGGGTAAAAAATTTAAAAATTTTTGGGGCTTATGGTTCTGATCAAATCTTAGGGGTAGTTTTAAGAAAAAGATTAGGTCTCAACAGTAATTTTGTAAGATTTAAATTCTTTGATGAAGAATTGAACAATAAAATTCCCATAAAAAAAGGTTTGATAGTTTTTGGACAGGGATCAGGTCATGGAGTAGGAATGAGTCAATGGGGTGCAAAATATCTGGCGCATAGAGGCCAAAAAGCTGAAAGAATATTAAAGTATTTTTATAAGGGTGTGCAGATAAAACCTTTTAGAAAAGATTATCTTTAGAAGTTATATTGCATTAAGGACTAATTTTGGATTTAGATTAGATTGATCTTTATTTAAGAAACCTATCCCAAGTAGTGTTTGCTTTTTATCAATTACTTTTATTGGTTTATTGGATTGAAAAGATTTGCTTTCCTTTAAGTAATTTATATCAAGTTTAATTGCTCTTCCTGTTTGCCAAAACTTAACTTGCTCTTCATTATTTAAGACAAATGTTGAAATATGATTAAGAGCAGAAATTGTTGGAATAATAAAATTTTTCGAGTTTCCCCCCACTTTTTCTTCTTCGAGATCAGATATTTTGATCGAGTTTTGTTCATCAAAGCCACAAGCTGAAATTCTTTTTAGCTCTAGAAGGCAACCTTCGGAATTAAGAACTTCTCCTATATCTCTAGCAATTGCTCTAATATATGTGCCAGCTGAACATTTGATTTTTATCTCTATGATTCCGTTAATTTGGTCCCATTTTATCAAGATAAGTTCGTCTATTTTTACTTCTCTTGGTGCTAATTCAAAAATTTCATTCCTGAAAGATTTTTTATAAGCTCTCTCGCCATTGACATGCACACTAGATACTTTCGGCGGAATTTGTTTAATAATTCCTCTAAATCTATTTAAGTATTGATCTAATTTCTCATCGCTGATTTTAGGCCAACTTTTTTGATTAATTATTTCTCCGTGAATATCATCAGTATTAGTTCTTATCCCTAACTTAATTTGTCCTATGTAAGTTTTACCCTGTGGAAGGTATTGAATAAATCTTGTTGCACTGCCTATAGCAATTGGTAATGTTCCCATAACTTCTGGATCAAGAGTTCCTGTATGCCCGACTTTTTTTGTATTTAGTAGCTTTCTTATTTGTTTAACACAATCATGAGATGTACAGCCTTTATCTTTATTAATTACTAAGAATCCATCTTTAGTTTCCATTTTTAATATTAAGAATACTTTGAGAAAGATTTATTACCATTCTATGATTTTGGTATAGGAAATTCAGAGTAAGAAATTGAAAAACGATAATTTTATTTTAAAAGAGTTTTTAGATAATGCTTTTAATTTGAAATCACATTTAATGGAATACTTATCTATCAATGAATGTGATTTAGATGGATTCCTTGCAAATGCAAAGATGAATTTGGCAAATTCACATCCTGGAGATGCTTTAAATGATGTTTCAGATTTTTATTCCGAGGTTGTAGGTGATAGGCATGTAGCTGATTTGGCTGCTTGGCATATCACAAGTAAGGACTATATCGCTGATACTTTAAAACTTCAGCAGAGATTTTCTAGAGAATTAGTTTTGGATTTTGGAGGAGGTATTGGCACGCATGCCTTAGCTAACGCTATGTCTTCAAAAGTTAAGCATGTTTTTTTTGTAGATATTAATCAAACAAATAGAAATTTTGTTGAATACAGGGCTAAAAAGTTGGGAGTCGAAAAAAAACTTACTTTTTGTAAGACAATTCGAGATACGCAAATATTGAAATTTGATACGATAATTTGTCTTGATGTTCTGGAACATCTTCAAGATCCAGCTTCTCAAATTAATATTTTTAGCGAGATTATGGATAGTAATTCTATTGCTTTATTTAACTGGTATTTCTACAAAGGAGATAAGAATGAATATCCATTTCATATTGACGATAGTCAAATTGTCGAAAAGTTTTTTAAGACTATTCAATCAAATTTTTTAGAAGTATTTCATCCTATTCTTATAACTACAAGAGCCTATAAGAAAATTAGATAACTATATTCACTCTTTTTCTATTTCTTAAATTTCTTTTAATGCTTTCGAAACTTACGGTTCCTTCTTTGAGTGCAAAAAGTGTGTCATCTTTACCTTTCCCGACATTAATTCCTGGCAAAAAGGATGTACCTCTTTGGCGAATTAAAATTGATCCAGCAGTTACTTTTTCTCCTCCATAAGCTTTAACACCCAGTCTTTTGGAATTTGAATCTCTTCCGTTTCTAGTAGAACCTGTTCCTTTTTTATGTGCCATTAGAAATGTTTAATTTGTAGATTTTTCGGATTTTGGTTTAGTTTCCTTTTTTAAAGTCTCTTTTTTTGAAGAAGACTTAGGAGCGCTTTTACCTATTGTTATAGATTTTACCATAACTCTTGTAAGTTCTTGTCGGTGTCCCATTTTTCTTCTTGTCTTTTTTTTCGGACGCATTTTGTATACAAGAATTTTCTTATCTCTTTTGTGGGAGACTACTTCTAATTCAATTTTTGCATCCTTAACGTAAGGTTTTCCAACAGTGATAGAGTCTTTGTCTTTAAAAAGTAAGACTTTTTCTAATGTTATCTTATCTTTCTCCTTTGCATTTAACCTGTCAATGTCATAGTACCTGTTAACTTCAAACCAAAATTGTTGACCCGAAGTTTCTGCTATCGCGTACAATTCATTACTTTTTAAAGAATTGTTTGAAGAGTTTTTAGAATTTGTCATATCTTAAAGACGCTATTAGGCTCAAATTGATAATTTGATTAAGCCAAATAAGCAATCATAATGGTTTGTTTATTTTCTTATTTTGTAGTGTAATAAGTCAAGGGTTGTTTTAAATCTTTTATATCAATTCAGGAACTATACAAATGGCAGCAAGAAAAACATACATTTTAAAACTCTATGTTGCTGGAAATACTCCTAATTCAATGAGAGCTTTAAATACTTTAAGAGAAATTCTAGAAAATGAATTCAAAGGAGTTTATGCTTTAAAGGTTATTGATGTACTTAAGCAACCACAACTTGCAGAAGAAGATAAGATTTTAGCCACCCCAACCTTAGCTAAAATTTTACCGCCACCAGTGAGGAAAATAATAGGTGATCTCTCAGATAGAGAGAAAGTTTTAATTGGTTTAGATCTACTTTTTGATGAATTAACTGAAACTGAATATAGTGGAGATAAATAATAATTTAAAAACTTTTTTATTAAAGATAAATTCAAAATTTATTTTACTTTTGTTTAATTAGCACAAAACTATGAATGATAAGAAATTTGGCAAATCAAATAAAATGCACGTACAAAAATTGCCAACTGGAATAGAAGGCTTTGATGATGTTTGTAGGGGTGGGTTGCCTATATCTCGAAGTACACTCGTTAGTGGTACGTCAGGAACTGGTAAAACTGTTTTTTCTTTGCAATATCTACATCATGGAATTTGTAATTTTGATGAGCCTGGAATCTTTGTAACATTTGAGGAATCACCTTTAGATATTATTAGAAATGCCGCAAGTTTTGGTTGGGATTTACAAGAATTAATTGATCAAAATAAACTTTTTATCTTGGATGCTTCTCCTGACCCTGATGGTCAGGATGTTGCAGGTAACTTTGACTTGTCTGGACTTATTGAGCGAATAAGTTATGCAATTAGAAAATATAAAGCTAAAAGAGTTGCAATAGATTCAATAACTGCAGTCTTTCAACAGTATGATGCTATTTATGTTGTTAGACGAGAAATATTTAGACTCATAGCAAGATTAAAAGAAATAGGTGTGACAACTGTTATGACTACAGAAAGGGTTGATGATTACGGACCAATTGCTAGATATGGAGTAGAAGAATTTGTATCCGATAATGTTGTCTTATTAAGAAATGTTCTTGAGTCAGAAAAGAGAAGAAGAACTTTAGAAGTTTTGAAGTTAAGGGGTACTGTACATATGAAAGGTGAATATCCATTTACTATGGGTGTGGATGGAATAAGTGTGTTTGCTCTAGGAGCAATGAGATTAACTCAGAGATCCTCAAATATCAGGATAAGCTCTGGAGTTAAAGATCTTGATGATATGTGTGGTGGAGGATATTTTCAAGATTCCATCATTCTAGCTACTGGAGCTACTGGTACAGGTAAAACAATGCTAGTTTCAAAATTTGTTGAAGATGCTTATAAAAATAATGAAAGAGCAATACTTTTTGCATATGAAGAATCTAGGGCTCAATTGCTTAGGAATGCGACTAGCTGGGGAATAGATTTTGAAAAAATGGAAAGTGATGGGTTATTGAAAATTATTTGTGCATATCCTGAATCAACTGGTTTAGAAGATCACTTACAAATTATAAAAACGCAAATTAATCAATTTAAACCAAAAAGAATGGCTATTGATTCTCTCTCTGCATTAGCCAGAGGTGTAAGTTTGAATGCATTTAGACAGTTTGTAATTGCTGTCACCGGTTATACAAAACAAGAGGAGATAGCAGGCTTTTTTACTAATACTGCAGAAGAATTTATGGGGAGTCACTCTATAACTGATTCTCATATCTCAACAATTACTGATACCATATTGTTGCTTCAATATGTAGAAATAAAAGGTGAGATGGCACGAGCTTTAAACGTTTTTAAAATGCGGGGATCATGGCATGATAAACGAATAAGAGAATTTATAATTACAAGTAATGGTCCAGAAATAAAAGATTCTTTTTCTAATTTTGAACAAATATTTAGTGGTGCTCCTCACAGAGTTGTACCTGATCAAAATGTTCAAAATGTTTTTAAAGGATTAGATAAGAATTAGATAATTTCTTTAATTTCAGAACTTGAAAAAGAATCTGAATTATTAATAGATTTTGTCAATAATTCATCTTTATCAGATTGTGCTAGGGCTAAATCAAACCAGAAAGTTGTTCCTACTCCTAATTCACTAGACATCCGAATCTCCCCTCCATGTTTCTCGATTATTCCCCGCACTATAGATAAACCTAAGCCGGTACCTTGCTCAGTATGAACAGAATTCTCTACTCTATAAAAACGATCAAATATCTTTTCTTGATCAGTCTGAGATATTCCTGATCCAGTATCGGCGATCTCAATTCTTACTTTTGGTAGTGGTGAAACTAATTCACATTGAGGGGCTGCATCATTTTTAATATTTCGAGGGAAAGCAGGACAGGAATCTGGCCAAGTATAAGCTCTTATAATTAAGGAACTATTTTTTGGACTAAATTTTAATCCATTACCAAGTAAATTATCAAAAACCTGTAAAAGTAGATCAAAATTTCCAAGAATTGGAGGAATATTTTCTTCTATATCCTGAGCTAATGAAACATTTTTTTCTGTAGCATTAAGTCTATAATTTCTAAGAGTCTGTTCTATTGCTGGTTTTATGTCCATTTGCTCTAGCTGAACAATTTTCCCGGACTCTAATCTTGATAAATCTAATACATCATTTACAAGTCTTGTTAATCTATCAGTCTCTGAGTTTGCAATGCCTAAGAATTCTATTTGTTCTTCATCTGAAAGCTGATCTTTCAAATCATGTAAGGTCTCTACATAGCTTTTGATATTAAAAAGTGGTGTTCTTAATTCATGCGATACATTACTAATAAACCTATTTTGTGCTGCGTTAAGTTCAACTTCTCTGGTTAAATCCTGAATTGTAACGGCAATTCCTTTTAATTCAACTTTATTTGTATCCAAAACTGATTGCAAAACAATTCTTAAGGTTCTAGCTGGTTCTCCTAAGCTGAATCTTAAATCGTCCTTCTCTTTTTCCCTGTTTAAAATGGATTCTATATTTGTATGTAAGTCGTTAGATAAAATTTCAGGGATTTCATTTAAAAAATGTTTACCCTCTAAGAATCTACCTTCCCAACGGAATAATCTTTTTGCTGTTGGATTAGTAAGTACAATCTTGCCTTGTGAATCCAATAATATTGCACCATCTGCCATGGTAGCTATTAGAGATTGTTGCTTAATTTGAGCAGCTTTTAGTTCTTCTATATTAGCTTCATCATAATTTTCTAACTGAGTGGCCATTCGGTTAAATCCATTTAAAAGTTCTCCTAGATCTCCTGTCATAGGTAAAGAAATTCTGGATTTAAAGTTCCCTCTCGAGATTTCTCTAACACCTCTCACTAACTCTCTGACAGGCCTTGTAATTGTTAGTGCATTAAATACAGCTCCAAGTATTACTAAAACCCAAATTGAGATAAAAACTGCAATGGTTACCTCTCTAGTTAAGGCTGCACTAGCTAAAGCTTTTTTATTAGGAGTAACTCCCAAAGCTAAAGTTCCAAGATATTTGCCTTTCCACAACATTGGGACAAATACATCTGTTACTTGACCTTGAGGTGTCGCATGCTGCCTAACCAAAGGAAATTGTGGCCTTTTCTTTAATTCTGAAGGTAGTTTTAATCTTCGAGTTAGCTGGAACTGACTGTCCGAGCTTGTTGGTGTGGCGCTGATCGGTATCCCAAGTTGAACAATATCCTCAGCATCAGTGAAGAATATATAACGTAAGTTTCGACTTGATCTCCAAAATTTTTCAGCTACATTTGAAATTTCTTTTTTTTGATTATTAGCCACTAATTCTGTGACATTCCCAGATAACAACAAGCCTAGATCTCGAGCATATCTAGTATCGTTCATGCCTGCATCTCTTTGAATACTATTTAAGGCAAAAAATGTTATTCCTGTCATTAGGAGACTTACAACGAGGGTTGCTATAGCTAACAATTTTGTTCTTAAACTAAACCCACTCCACCAAGCGAGGAGTCTATTAGTCCAATAGTTATTATTCATATCTTCATTATCAGTGATGTTATATTTTCTGCTTTGCTGATTATTTGTATCCAACATATGCTTAATTCTCCTTAGAAAGGTTTTTTCTCACTTGATGACCTATATCATTTCTGAAATAAATACCTTCAAAATTAATTTCTTTTAAATTTTTATATGCTTTTTCAAAAACCATATCGAAATCTTTATCTTGACATACAATACTTAAGACTCTTCCTCCATTAGTCAATAATTCCCCATTTTCGCCTAAAGAAGTACCTGAGTCGAAAATTTGACAATCATTAGGGTCAATATTACCTATTATTATTGGGAACCCAGTTTTATATTCGTGCGGATAACCTTTTGAGGTCGCTATTACACAGCCACTAACTTTATCAGAGGTATTAATTTTTTCATCACCAGTTAAATTTCCCATTGAACATTTTTCTAAAAGAAATACAAAATTTTGATCCATCAAAGGCATAATTGTTTGGCATTCAGGATCACCAAATCTGCAGTTGTATTCTATAACTTTCGGCCCAGATTTTGTGATCATTAAACCAAAATATATTACGCCTTTATAGTCAATATTTCTCTTATTGAGTTCATTTATTGTTGGTTCAATTATCTCTTTGATGATTGTATCAAGATAATCTTCTGTTAATAATGGAGCAGGAGAATAAGCTCCCATACCACCAGTATTTGGGCCTTTATCTTTCTCGTTGAGTCGTTTGTGATCTTGGGCGGTTGGAAGTAACGTATATTTCTTCCCATCGCATAAAGCAAAAACTGAAACCTCTGGCCCCTGGATTTTTTCTTCTAGAACTACTACATTCCCAGATTCTCCAAATCTACCATTAAAAATCGACTCTGCTGCGCTGACGCATTCGTCTTTTGAATTAGGAATAAAAACACCTTTACCTGAAGCTAAACCATCAGCTTTTACTACCAGTGGAATAGATAATGAATGGATAATTTTTTTAGCTTCTTCTAAAGAATTGACTTTCCAAAAGTTTGCAGTTGGAATATTTCCGTCTCGCATAAATTTCTTCGCCCAAGATTTGCTAAATTCTAATTTTGCTCCATCTTTCCCTGGGCCAAATACTTTAAAATCTTTTTCCCGTAGATAATCAGCTAATCCATTTGCAAGTGGTATCTCTGGTCCTATTACAACTAAATCTATCTTTAAAAAGTTAAGCTTTTCTACTAATTCATTTTTATTATTTACATCAATTTTTATCCTTTCACACTTGTTTATCCTTTCTGAACCTGCGTTACCAGGTATTAAAAAAACTTTTTTGACTAATTCATTTTTTTGAATAGCCCAAGCCAAAGAATTCTCTCTCCCGCCATTTCCAATTATTAAAATATTTTCTAATCTACTGAAGCTCTTAGAACTTGGTGAATGAATTCCCATATATTCGTTTTTTTAAGGTTATGAGGTTTCGAGGAATAATCAGTTAAAATGAAATTAAATCATTTGAAGTTGATCTCTTATAAATATGTTAATTACAAAAAGTACATTAGTAATCAAAATGAGGCACTAAATTAATGAACAATAAATATGAGTTGATTTATGAGGGTAAAGCGAAAAAAATATTTTCTCATGATGATGTAAATAAAGTAATAATTCAATTTAAAGATGATGCTACAGCTTTTAATGCATTGAAAAAAGCAAAATTTGAAGGTAAGGGCAAGCTTAACTGCTTAATAAGTGCAAGAATTTTTGAGATTCTTATAAAGAATAATATCCCAACTCATTTTATTGAACTTGAAAATGAAAATACAATGATTGCAAAAAAAATAAAAATTATTCCATTAGAAATTGTTCTAAGAAATACAGCTTATGGTTCTTTGTGTAAACAAACGACTATTAAACCTGGAACTTTCCTATCAAAACCTTTAATTGATATATATCTTAAAAATGATGAACTTAATGATCCGCTAATTACAAAAGATAGAATTGAATTAATGAATATATTAAGCTCTAATGATTTAGAAGTAATCACAAATTTAACTTTAAAAATTAATCTAATCCTTAAAAGTTTTTTTAAAAATATTCAACTTCAATTAGTGGATTTCAAGTTGGAATTTGGTTACGATTTTAAAAATAATATTCTCCTCGGTGATGAAATAAGTCCTGATAATTGTAGATTATGGGATCTTAATCATAAAAATGATACAATTGTAAGTCTAGATAAAGACAGATTTAGAAATGATTTAGGTGGTCTAATTGAAGCTTATAGTGAAATTCACCGAAGAATAAAAGATTTTTTCTAAACTAATCTAATCAATAATGACTTATTTCTCTTAACCAAAAGTACTATGCAAAAACATTTTTTAAAATTTAGTAAGGTTTTCATAAATGTTGCCTGCACTCCCTTGATTTTAATATCGAATACGTCAGAACTCTCTGCTAAGTTTGTTTTAAATGAAATAGAGAAATCGATCACAACCTCAGAAACACCGAATATAAATAATGGTTTAATTCAATGGACTGACATTAAAGTGGAGAAAAATTTTCTAGTTGCAGAAAATAATAATGATATTAATGAAGAAAGTGTTCTTATCTCAGAAATAGTTATCGAAGGTTGGGAAAATCATCCTGAGGGTAGAAAACTTGAATTGGCTGCATATGATTCTATGAGCATAAAGCCTGGAAGTATTGTTGATAATCAAATTTTAAATAAAGACCTGAATGCAATTTATGCTACTGGATGGTTCTCAGGAGTTAAGATCAAGTCTCAAGATGGGCCATTAGGCGTGAGGCTAATAGTAAATGTTGTGCCTAATCCAATTTTGAAGAAAGTTGAACTAGTACCAAAAAACTCTGTAATCTCTAATGAATATCTAGAGGATATTTTTAATAATTATTATGGGACAACTCTCAACCTAAATGAATTTCAAAATAAGATAGGGTTAATAAAAAAACGTTATGAAGAAGAAGGATATTCTTTAGCTAGGATTAATGGACCCGATAGAATTTCCGAGAACGGAATAGTGATATTAAAAGTTTCTGAGGGTATCATATCTGATGTGAAAATAAGATTCCCCGATTCTGATGGTGAATTTGTCATTAATGGAAAACCTAGAAAAGGGAAAACAAAAGACTGGGTTATAAGGAGAGAATTAAAAACACAACCTGGTTCAATATTTAATAGAAAAATTTTAGAAGCTGATATCGGAAGACTTTACGCCACATCATTATTTGATGATGTAAAGGTTTCTCTTGGACCTGACAAGTCAAAACCAGGCCAAGTCATAATTTTTTTAGATTTGAGCGAGCAAAGGACAGGATCATTAACAGGTGGGCTTGGCTATAGTAATGGTTCAGGTATATTCGCCTCAATTGGTTTGCAGGAAACAAATGCCCTAGGGAGATCATGGACTACTAATATAAACCTAAATTTCGGAGAATATTCAACAACCTATAATTTTTCATTATCTGATCCATGGATTAAAGGAGATAAATATAAAACATCTTTTAGGACAAATATTTTTCTAAGTAGAGATTATCCACAAGAATTTAAAAGTGAAAATAATGGACGCATATATGCTGTAGATAATACAACTACTTCAACCTCTGATACTTTTTCATCAATAGTTTTAGAAAAAACAGGAGGTGGATTTTCTTTCTCAAGGCCTCTTAATGGTGGAGATCCATTTAAGGTCACTAAATGGAAAGTTCTTGCAGGAATGAATTTTAAGAGCGTAAAGATGATTGATGGTGATGGGAATAAAAAACCATATGGGGATCAGACTCCTACAACAGGAAATAGAAGTGATATTATCTGTGTTGGATTTACTCCAAGTGATGGTTCATGCCCTGACGAAAATACATTAGTAAGTATTATCGCTAGTACTACAAGAAATAATTTAAATAATTCCTTCAACCCAACTTCAGGCAACAAATTTAGCTTAGGCACCGAACAATTTGTTTCAATGGGAAAAAATTCTCCAACTTTTAATAGAATGAAAGCATCATATTCATTTTTTATACCAACAAAATTAATAAATTTAACCAAAGCATGTAAGTCTAGTAATTCTACTAGTGAAGATTGTCCTCAAGCTATTGGATTTCAATTTCAGGCCGGAACTATTCTCGGCGAATTGCCTCCTTATGAAGCATTTTGTATGGGTGGAACATCATCTGTTAGAGGTTGGGGATCTTGTGATTTAGCTGTAAGTAGAAGTTTTGTTGAGGGAACAGCGGAATATAGATTTCCTGTTTGGAGAATGATATCAGGAGCTTTATTTGTCGATGCAGGCAGTGATTTAGGCTCTCAAGGGGCAGTTCCTGGGAAACCAGGTAAATTATTGCAGAAATCAGGTTCTGGTTATTCTCTTGGAGGAGGGATTGGAGTAAAAACGCCAATTGGGCCATTAAGATTAGATGTTGCTAGTAAGGACCTAAGTGGAGATTGGAGATATACACTTGGAGTTGGATGGAAGTTTTAAGTGTTTTCTTGGCCTACTAATTATGATTTCTGCTATACCTTGGCTGGTGTTTTCTCCAGAGAAGGTGTAGGCCTTCATAGTGGAGAAAAAACAAGAGTTACAATTTCTCCTTATGAAAAAGAAGGATATTACGTTTCTTTTAAGGATAAACCTAGCGAGATTTTTAAATTAACTCAGGATTTAATTGGAAGTACCATGCTTTGTACGGCAGTTAAATTGGGAGGGAGAAATTTATATACTATTGAGCATTTACTATCATCAATGGCTGGGTGTGGGTTAAGTTATATTCATATTGAGGTTGATGGGAAAGAGATTCCTCTTTTAGATGGATCAGCAATTCAATGGGTTAAAGATTTTGAAGAAGTAGGGATAAAAAAGGCACCTAGACCAGATAATTTCTTTAGAGAGATTAATAAATCAATAATTTTAAATAAAGAAGGTTCAGTAATAGCAGCAACCCCTTCTAAAAAAACTACAATTATATCCACAATAAATTTTACCTATAAAGCAATTGGAAATCAAACTTTTGTGATTGACTTAAATCCAAGAAGTTTTGTCGAAATGATTGCTCCTGCTAGAACATTTGGTTTTAAAGATCAATTTCAAGAGTTAAGTGAACTTGGATTAATAAAAGGTGGAAGTTTGGAAAATGCCCTTGTTTGTGACGGTGATAAATGGGTGAATCCACCATTAAGATTTGATAATGAACCAATAAGACATAAAATTTTAGACCTAATTGGGGACTTGGCTTTGGTAGGGTTACCTAAGGCTCAAATTTTAGTTTATAAAGGATCACATTCTTTAAATGCTTTATTGGCCTCATCGCTAAAAAACTAACTTTATCTTTAATTGTTTTGGAAAAGAAATTATCCAGTGAAAATAATCAACTTTCCTCAGAGCACATACTAGGTTTGTTACCTCATAGATATCCTTTCGCACTTGTGGACAAAGTCATAGAGCATATTCCTGGTGAGAAAGCAGTTGCAGTAAAAAATGTAACTATAAATGAGCCTCAATTTCAGGGGCATTTTCCTGAGAGACCCTTGATGCCTGGGGTTCTTATTGTTGAATCAATGGCTCAAGTAGGTGGAATAATTGTAACGCAAATGCCTGATCTTCCTAAAGGACTTTTCGTCTTTGCTGGAATTAATAATGTTAAATTCAGAAAACCAGTTGTGCCAGGAGATCAATTGATAATTTCTTGTGAGTTATTGTCTATTAAAAGACAAAGATTTGGGAAGGTTAAAGGTGAGGCTCACGTTGATGGGAAGTTGGTTTGTGCTGGAGAATTAATGTTTTCATTAGTTGATTAGGGATATGGATCAAAAAAATAATGCATTTAACTCAAGATTTAGTGGCGTAAAAGTGCACCCAAATGCTTTTATTGATCCAAGTGCCGAATTAGATGATGGGGTTATTGTCTCTCAAGGAGCTATTATCGGTCCTGATGTGACTATCGGGAAAGGAACCGAAATTGGCCCCAACGCTGTTATTTCAGGAAAAACTCAAATTGGTGTTAACAATAAAGTTTTCCCAAGTGTTTTTATAGGTCTCGATCCCCAGGACCTTAAATATAAAGGGGCCCTTACTGAAGTAATTATTGGAGATAATAATACTTTCAGAGAATGTGTAACTATTAATAAGGCAACTGATGAGGGCGAAAAAACAATTATTGGAAATAATAATTTGTTGATGGCTTACACCCATATCGGCCATAATTGTGAACTTGGCAATAGGATAGTTTTATCAAATAGTGTTCAAGTTGCCGGCCATGTAAAGATTGAAGATAAAGCTATTATTGGCGGTTGTTTAGGTATTCATCAGTTTGTACATATTGGTTATTTAGCAATGATTGGAGGGATGACTAGAGTAGATAGAGATGTACCTCCTTTCTGCTTGGCCGAAGGGCATCCAGGAAGATTGAGAGGTTTAAATAGGATTGGGATTAAAAGAAGTGGTTTAATGGAAAATAAAGATTTTGATTTAAAACTTTTGCAAACTACTTGGAATTCCCTTTTTAAATCTAATGATGCGATTTCAAATTCATTAGAGAAAGTAATGAAAGGAGAATTAGATATTTCATCTTCAAAATTATGTAATTTCTTAAAAGAGTCAATATCTAAAGAAAGACGAGGACCCATGCCTATAGTGAATTTATGAATAAAAAGATATTTATAAGTACTGGAGAAGTCTCTGGAGATTTGCACGGAAGTTTGTTATCAAAAGCATTATTAGAGGAATCTAAAAAAAAATCGATAGATTTAGAAATTTGCGGATTAGGTGGGGAAAGGATGAGGAAAGAAGGTGTAAAAATTCTTCAAGATACTACATCAATTAGTGCAATAGGAATTTGGGAGGCTTTACCTCTTATTCTTCCAACAATAAGAATTCAAAAAAGATTTTATAAATTACTAAAAAAATATCCTCCAGATTGCTTAATTCTTATTGACTATATGGGCCCCAATATAAAAATTGGAACAAAATTAAAAAGATCGAAAACTAAAATTCCAATTTTTTACTATATTGCTCCTCAAGAGTGGGCTTGGAGGGTTGGCAATAATACTACGACAAATCTAATAAAATTTTCTGATAAAATTTTCGCGATTTTCAAGAAAGAAGCAGCATTTTATAAAAAGAGGGGCGGAAATGTTTTGTGGGTGGGACATCCAATGATTGATTTGACAAAAAAACTTCCTTTAAAGAAGGATGCCAGAACTATTCTTAACCTTCGCCCTAATCAAAATATCCTGCTCTTGATGCCAGCATCAAGACCTCAAGAATTACGATATGTATTACCTACTTTTATGAAAGCGGCTAAAAAATTACAACATAAATATCCAAGTTTAGTTGTCTACATCCCCTCCTGTCGGATTGCTTTTGATGAAATATTCAAAAAAGCCTTGAGAAAATATCAAGTTAAAGGATTTGTGATTTCTCAAAAAGATTGTGCAAAATTAAAGCCTTATATTTATTCGCTTACTAAAATTGCTTTTTGCAAATCTGGGACAGTTAATATGGAATTAGCTTTATATGGAATCCCACAGATTGTTGGTTATAGAGTAAGTAGGGTAACTGCTTTTATTGCTAAAAAAATTCTTAATTTCAAAGTAAGATTTATTTCTCCTGTAAATTTGTTAGTTAATAAATTAATAATCCCTGAGTTTGTGCAAAGGGAGTTTGACGAAAAGAAAATTTTTTACAAATCTTGTAGGATTCTTGAGGGAAAGTCAGAAAAAATAAAAATTAAAAAAGGTTATGCTTTTTTAAAAAAAGAATTAGGAGAAGAGGGCGTAGTCCAGAGAGCTGCTAAAGAGATTATTAATTCTATTATTTGAACTTTATAATAAAAAAATGAAATACCTCTTATCTCTAATAGTTGCTCTTTCAATATTTGTTAACCCTGTAAATGCTTTTGCAGAGGAATTGATTCTTGCAGGAGGTTGTTTTTGGTGTTTAGAACATGATTTAGAGTCATTAAAGGGGATAAATTTTGTAGAAAGTGGCTATTCAGGTGGAGATTTGCAAAATCCTACTTACGAAAATCATGAAGGACATCAGGAAGTGGTTTTGGTAAACTATGATTCCAAATTGGTAACTTTATCTGAGATACTTAGGCTTTATTTCAGAAATATTGATCCTCTAGACGGCAAGGGTCAATTTTGTGATCGTGGAGATTCTTATAGGCCAGTGATATTTTTCAAAGATGCAAATGAGGAAAGTGATGCAATAAATGCAATTGTTTCCGCCTCTAATGAATTGCGAGTGCCATTAGAAAAAATATCTGTAGAACTAAAATCAAAAAGTCAATTTTGGTTGGCTGAAGAATATCATCAGGATTTTGCTGAGAGAAATGAATTAAAATATAAGTTCTATAGATTCTCATGCGGGAGAGATCAGAGGTTGGATAAATTATGGGGTGATAACGCTAGATCAATAAATCTTTGGAATGAATGATCTAAATATAGTTATTTATTTTTAATCCATTGAACAAGAGTTTTAACTCCAAAACCGGTTGCACCTGATGGATTAATTCCTTTATTCTTATCAGTCCAACAAGTCCCAGCAATATCAATATGAGCCCATTTTATCTCTGAATCAAAGAATTCCTCTAAAAACAAAGCAGCAGTTATTGATCCACCTGCTCTAGGACCTGTATTTTTCATGTCAGCTATATGAGACTTCAACCCTTCTTTATAAGATTTTTGTAAAGGCATTTGCCATAATTCCTCTCCAGCCTGGGCTGATGCAGCTTTTAAGTCATTTGCTAGATCATCATTATTGCTCCAGAATCCAGCTACATCATTCCCTAATGCAACAACAATAGCTCCTGTTAAAGTGGCCAGATCTATTATTGAATCTGGGTTTAAATTGGAAGCGTAAGTTAAAGCATCAGCTAATGTGAGTCTGCCCTCTGCATCAGTGTTATTTATTTCAATTGTCTTACCATTAGATGCCTTAACTACATCTCCAGGATGTACTGCAGATCCATTTATCATGTTCTCGCAAGATGCCACAATAAAATGAATTTCTAATCCCTTTGGTTTTATTGCTCCAAGTGCTTTTGCTGCTCCTAAAACTGCAGCGCTTCCGCCCATATCATATTTCATCATTTCAATTTGAGATGCTCCTACTTTCAGATTGTATCCTCCAGAATCAAAGGTTAAACCCTTCCCAACAAGCGCAATCTTTTCTTTAATAGGCCCCTCTGACTTTAAAGTAAGATGTATAAATTTAGGATCTAGATCAGAACCTTTTGCTACAGCTAAATATGCACCCATTCCTAAATCTTCACAATCTTTTGCCTCTAAAATTTTTACTTCCAAACCATGATCTTTAGCTATTTGAGAAGCTTGAATAGACATTGCCTGAGGCGTAAGACTATTTGGAGGGGCGGCTACAAGTCTTCTAGCTAGTTCTACACCTTCACATATTTGTGATGTCTCTTCAAAGCTAATATTCTCAAATTCTTTTAAATTTAAAAACTCTATTTCTTTAAGAACTTTCTTTTCATCTCTTTTCTTATTGAATCTATTGTCCTTATAGGCAGATAATCTGGCTAACTCTGCTAATTGATTTATTTCTAGTTGTGAATTTATAAATTCCCAAGGTAGCAAGATGCTGATTTTTTCATTTTTATCAACTGTTTTTCTAACTAGATTTCCTATAGAGTTTTCTATATCACTTTTATTTAGGTCCTTCGATTTGCCAAGACCAACTATGATTAAAGTTTCTAATTTTTGATCTAAAAATTCAAAGCTTAAAGTTTTTCCTTTTTCTCCTTTAAATTTTTTTTGAGTAACTTTTTTTAGTAATAATTTTGGGTCAATAATAAATTTTATATTTTCAAGTTGGCTTGAAATTTCTTCCTCTAAAACTCCAAAAATTAATGAAGCACCTTGCCAGTTATCTAGATTTTTTTGGAATGTGGAGAATTGCATTTGTTAAATGGATTTAATTAACTTTTAGTTGTTCGTGAAAGTAGTTGCCCACCTATCTCGAGTTTCTTTATTAAAAGGTGGTAACCATAAATATATCAGTTGCTGTTCTAATTTACGTCTTAATTTTACTTCTTTAGGTACATCTAAGAAGAAACGAATATCTTGATGACTTGAGAGTTTGTTATGAGCTAGGGCTTCTTTATAGTTCATGAGGTAATTTTTACAATCATGTTCTCCCTTCCATCTTTTATTTGCTGAATTTGTTTCTCCTATATAAAGGATTATTTTAGAACTCTCCATCGAGTCAATTACAAAATAGATTGCTGGCCCATTGTGTATGTATTGATTCGTTCTCCAAAAGTTCAATGATAATGGCTGCAAGGAAAACGGATCAATTTTTCTTTCATCGGAAACTGCATTTACAGGAAGACTTGTTTGGTGCAAAGTTTTGTTGTGAGTATCTTTTGAAATTTTGAATTGGTGATTATATATTCTATCCCTCCATTCAGTTAGGATTTCGCCTTTGATTTTTAGATTATATGAGTGTTGAAAATTAATTGATGTATTTACATTTGAACCAAATAATTCAAATTGTCTATTTTGGTTTGAAATATTATTTACGTTAAATTTTTCCAA
>QCMA01000010.1 GCA_003214115.1 Prochlorococcus sp. AG-418-I21 | reverse complement strand
CTTTGAAAAACCAATTCCAGGATCCACTATTATATTACCTTCAGATATATTTCTTTCTAAAGCATTCTTTATTAAATTATCAAGAGAGCATTTTACATCACTCAATACATTCTGGTAATTAGAGAGTTGATTCATATTTTGACTATTACCACGACTATGAGTTATTACGAATGGACAGTTAAATTTTGATACTACATCCAAAATTTTTATATCTCTTCTTCCTCCCGTGACATCATTTATCCAATTAGCACCATTCAAAAGACCTTCGTAAGCCACTTCAGAATTAAAAGTATCAATAGAAATTAAAACATCTGGAAATTCAGATTTTATTAATTTTAGATATGGGATCAATCTTTTTATTTCTATACTAGTTCCAACTTCTTCAGCCCCAGGTCTCGTACTTTGAGCACCAAGATCAATAACATCAACACCATTACTCATGAAATGATGTACTTGATCTAAAACTTTTTTTGAAGAGTTTAATTCCCCGCCATCACTAAATGAATCAGGAGTTAAATTAATAACTCCCATAATTGAAGTTTTTTGGCCCCAGCCTTTTGGCCATGAATTTTTCTTATTGATAATTTGCAATTCTCGCGAAACTATTCGGATCTAATGAAGCCCCTCCAACTAACACCCCATCTATATCGCTCATTGACATGATTTCGTCAATATTATTAGGTTTAACAGATCCTCCATATTGAATAATTACATCATCAAAACCTATTAATTTACGAATCAAAGAACATATCTTATTAGCGTCTTCTGCTTCACATGTTTTACCAGTGCCAATAGCCCATATTGGTTCATAGGCAACAATTAAATTAGATGG
This sequence comes from Prochlorococcus sp. AG-418-I21, assembly GCA_003214115.1. Taxonomy (GTDB): domain Bacteria; phylum Cyanobacteriota; class Cyanobacteriia; order PCC-6307; family Cyanobiaceae; genus Prochlorococcus_A. The sequence goes on along the minus strand of QCMA01000010.1, from coordinate 33,383 downwards.
ATCTGTATTTTCTAATCCTTGCTCAACCTGTCTAGTAATAACTCTATCAGCTTCTCCTTTCTCTCTTTGTTCTAAGGTTTCTCCTACACAAACTATTGGAGTAAGTCCACTAGATTGAGCAAAAACTGCTCTTTTATTAATTTGTTCATCACTTTCACTAAAATATTTTCTTGGTTCACTATGTCCAACGATTGCGTAGGAGACACCATGTTCAAGAAGCATTTTTGGAGATATTTCTGCAGTAAATGCTCCTTGATCTTCCCAATGAATATTTTGACTAGAAATATCTAAATATTCAAAATCAGAATGATGTGAAAAGGTTGAAATGGCCGTAAAAGGTGGAGCAATAACAACTTTACGATCATCCTTTATATTTTTTATTAAAGGTATAAACTTTTCTAAATAAGATTTAGACTCGGCACAAGTCATGTGCATTTTCCAATTACCAGCAATTACAGATTTTCTCAAAATACTATCTCCAAGAAAAATATATTAATACAAAGTGAGTTGAATAAGCCAACTATTCAAAAATTAATTCATTTTTTAGAAATATTACTTTATCTCCCTTGTTTAATTTTCTTCCTCTCCTAGTCTCTATCACACCATTAACTTTGACAGAGCCTGATTTAATAAAAATTTTTGCTTCGCCGCCAGAAGAGACTAAATTTTTCCATTTTAAGAATTGATCCAATTTCATTATTTTTAATAACCATGTACATTAATAAAGTAGGATAAATAATAAAATATACAATATCTTGAGATTAATACCTTCGGTCAAACCATATTCAATTAAGTTTTTGAAGGGTTTTGTATGCATGCTTATTTACGTAGCTTGTTTGCCTTTATTAGCTTATCTGGCAGGAAACTTGATCCCAGCAATTGCATCTGGGGATATTTCAAAAGTGTCTGGCATAATAATTAAGTCTTTATTAGTATTTTTAATTCAAAAAACTGCTCAATTTGGACAAGATGTTTTCATAGCTAAACCATCTTTAGAAATAAGTGAAGTAATGAGAGGAAATTTATTTAGCAAAATTCAAAAAATAGATATGAATACTGTAGAAAAGATATCAGCTGGAGACGTAACATATAGACTTACAGAAGATGCAGATAGAGTAAGCGAAGTCATTTATAAGACAGCTCAGGATACTATTCCATGCACCTTACAGTTAGTCGCTGTAATTACATATATGTTTTATTTAGACTGGTCACTTACATTATCCACATTTGTACTAGCGCCTTTGATTATTCTTTCAGTTAACAGTTTTGGAAGAAGAGTTTTATTAGCATCTGAAAAAAGTCAAGAGTCAACAAGTAACTTAGCAGGTTTAATAACTGAATCTATAAATGGAATGTCGACGATAAGAGCTTTTGCTGCCGAAAATTGGATTGAAAAAAGATTTTATAAAAAATTAAGCGCAAATAAAAAAGCAAAATATAAAACATTAAAATTACTTGCATTTCAGCATCCTGTTGTTGGATTCGTTGAAGCATTTGGAATATTAGCAATATTAGGTTTGGGAGCTGCAAGAATTAACCTAGGCCTTCTAACAAGCGAAGAATTTAGTAGTTTCTTTGCTGCAATATTGATGCTTATTGATCCAATAAGCCATGTAAGTACAAATTTTAATGACTATAAACAGGCAGAAGCATCAATAAAAAGGTTGAAAAACATAAATCTAGAACCTATCGAAGATGATAGAGAAAATTTAAAAAGGATCTCCAATATAGAAGGCAAAATAAGTTTCAAGAAAGTCAATTTTGCATACAAAAAAAATAGTCAAGTTCTTAAAAATATCAATTTAGAAATTAAAACAGGTGAGGTTACAGCTTTTGTAGGAGCTTCAGGGGCTGGTAAAAGTACTATGATGGCATTGATTTTAAAATTTATAACTCCAAATAAGGGAGACATTTTTATTGATAATAAAAATCTAAAATTATTAAACACATCAGATATTAGAAAAAACATTGCACTAGTAGAACAACAGCCTTTTTTGTTTTCAGGAAAAATTATTGATGTAATAAGAATGGGCAGAAGTTTTACCAAAGAAGAAGTTGAAGAATCAGCAAGAAAAGCAAACGCTCACAACTTTATTCAAAAGCTTCCTGATAAATATGAAACTAAAATATCGGAAAGAGGATCAAATTTCTCCGGGGGTCAGATCCAGAGAATAGCAATTGCTAGAGCCATACTTGGTAACCCATCAATTCTTCTTTTAGATGAGGCAACAAGTGCGTTAGATGCCGAATCAGAATCTGAAGTTCAAGAAGGACTTAATAGAGCAATGAAAGGTAGAACAGTAGTTGTGATTGCTCATAGATTAGCCACTACTCAAGAGGCAAATAAAATAGTTGTTTTCGATAAAGGTGAAATTATTGAGGTTGGAAAACATATTGAATTAATCAAAAAATCTGGAATTTATAAAGAATTATGCGAAAAACAATTTATAAAAAAATTTTAACTCTATTTTATTTATTAAAAAGCTAAATCAATGAGCAAAAACACAAATGATTCTACAGATCCAGTTTTAACCTTTGAAGGGAAAAACTATTTAATAAATGATCTTTCTAATGAAATAAAAGAATCTATAAAACTATTACAAATTGCGGAAACACAACTTAAGATGCATCAAGATACTTTGAACTTACTTTCGATTAGCCGAAACTTTTTAGCTAATCAATTAAGGGAAAAACTAAAAAACTTGTAGAAAAGTTTTAATAATTGTGGATTTCTTGTAATGAGTAAGTATCAATTTTATTAATTTGCAAAGCTTTGATTGCTTTGATGGCTGCCTTGGCTCCTGGAATAGTTGTAAAAGTCGGAATATTATATTCAAGAGCAGCGCGTCTTAAATAAGCGTCATCATGAAGAGCCTGTGAACCTATTGGCGTATTGACTATTAATTGAACAAGTCCCGAACGAATTAGGTCCTCAATATTTGGTCTCCCTTCATGAACTTTTAGCACTTCTTCAACTTGAATACCTAAATTTACCAGGTATGCAGCTGTACCTTTTGTTGCTATTAGTTTAAATCCTAAAATTAACAATTCCCTAGCAACTACTTCAAGATTTTTTTTATCTAAGTCATTAGTAGACAAAAAAGCTACTCCTTTAGAGGGTACTCCATTTCCTGCCGCTAATTCAGACTTAGCATAAGCAATACCAAAATCTTTAGCTAAACCCATTACTTCTCCAGTAGATTTCATTTCGGGGCCAAGTAGAGTATCAGATCCAGGAAATCTTTTGAAAGGCAAAACAGCTTCTTTAACTGCCTGATATTTTGGAGAAAATTCTTTCGTAAAATTAACATCTTCTAAGGTAAAACCTTGCATTAACTGGGTAGCTAATTTTGCAACTGGTTTACCTATGGCCTTTGAAACAAATGGAACCGTTCTAGAAGCTCTTGGATTTGCTTCAAGAATAAATAATTTGTTTTCTTCGTTATTTAGATTTGTCACTGCAAATTGCAAATTGATTAAACCAACAACATTTAATCTTTGTGCAATTAATTTAGTCCAGTTCTTTACATTATCTATTATGGATGTTGAAAGAGAAATGGGTGGCAAACAACAAGCTGAATCTCCAGAATGAATACCTGCAGGTTCTACATGTTCCATAAGACCAGCAATGACAACCGAACCTTCTGAATCGCATAAAGCATCAACATCTATTTCAATAGCATTATTCAAATATTGATCAAGAAGGATAGGATGATCGGGAGATACCTTAACTGCTTCAGTTATGTATCTTGATAATTCATTTGCATCTTTAACAATTTCCATTGCCCTGCCTCCTAAAACATAAGAAGGTCTCACAACTAAAGGGAAACCAATGTTTTTTGCTACTGATATTGCTTCATTTTGATTACGAGCTATGCCGTTTAAAGGTTGTCTAATACTTAATTCCTCAAGTATTTTTGTAAATTCCTCTCTATCTTCTGCTAAATCGATAGAAATTGGAGAAGTACCAAGAATTTTTGATCCAGTTCCTACACCATCATTAGATTTAAGCCACTCAAATAAAGGTAGTGATAATTTGAGTGGTGTTTGACCTCCAAATTGAACAATCAAACCATATGGATTTTCTGCTTCTATTATGTTTAGCACATCTTCCAAAGTTACAGGCTCAAAATATAAAATATCGCTGGTATCATAATCTGTTGACACTGTTTCAGGGTTACTATTAACCATTATTGTTTTATAACCATTTGTGGAAGCTTGATATGACGCATGACAACAACAATAGTCAAATTCTATGCCTTGACCAATTCTGTTTGGACCACCTCCGAGAATCATAATTTTTTTTGATTTATTATTTTCTGAAATCTCACTATCAACAATTTGAGAATTTAAATTAAAAAAAGATTCTTCATAAGTTGAATAGTGATAAGGAGTTGAGGATGAGAATTCTGCTGAACAAGTATCAACAGTTTTATAAATAGGTTTTATGTTAAGTTTTTTTCTGTAATTTCTCACATCAAAAAAATCAGAATTAGTTAACTTTGCTATCTGTTGATCTGAAAAGCCTAATTGTTTAGCATGTAACATCAAATCCCTATCTAGATCATAAAGTTCCTGCTCTTTTAAAAATGCATTTTCAAAATTAAAAATATTGCGTAATTTTTCAATAAACCATAAATCTATATTTGTAACTTCTTGAATATAAGAATTAGATTTCCCAAGCTGCATAGCTTTTTTAATATAAAGAATTCTTTCAGACGTGGGGTTTCTTAAACTATTCATTATGTGATTTTCGTTCTTAAATTCATCTAGTGAATCACATTCCCATCCAAAAACACCCACTTCTAGAGACCTTAATGCTTTCTGAAATGATTCTTCAAAAGAACGACCAATTGCCATTGACTCACCAACGGATTTCATAGCAGTGCTTAAGATATTTGTCGAACCTTTAAACTTTTCAAAGGCAAATCTTGGAATCTTAGTAACCACGTAATCAATTGATGGTTCAAAACAAGCAGGTGTTTTTTTTGTAATGTCATTAATAATCTCATCAAGTGTATAGCCAACAGATAATAAAGCTGCGATCTTAGCTATGGGGAATCCAGTTGCTTTACTAGCCAAAGCAGAAGATCTACTCACACGCGGATTCATTTCTATGACAATTACTTCTCCATTAGATGGATTTATTGCAAATTGAATATTACTCCCTCCAGTTTCAACTCCTACCTCTCTAATAATCTTCAATGACAAGTCCCTTAATCTTTGATATTCCTTATCAGTTAATGTCTGAGCTGGAGCTACAGTTATAGAATCTCCAGTGTGAACTCCCATAGGGTCTAAATTTTCAATACTACAAACTATTACTACATTATCCGCAGTATCTCTCATTACCTCAAGTTCAAACTCTTTCCATCCAATAAGAGATTTTTCAATCAATATTTGATTACTTGGACTTTCTTCTAAACCTGATTTACATAATTCGACAAATTCTTCAAGATTAAAAGCAATTCCGCCTCCTACACCACCTAATGTAAATGCTGGTCTAATTATAAGTGGGTATGAACTTATTTTTTTTGATACCTCTTTAGCTTCAGCGAGGTTAGATGCTATCCCAGATGGGCAAACATTTACATTTATTTTTTCCATCGATTCTTTAAACAATTTCCTATCTTCAGCTTTATTAATAGCTCTTAAATCTGCACCAATTAATTCAACATTATTTTCTTTTAAAAAATCTGATTCTGATAATTTAACCGCAAGATTTAAAGCAGTTTGACCTCCCATTGTGGGAAGAATTGCATCAGGTTTTTCTCTCAAAATGATCTGAGAAACAATTTCAGGAGTCAATGGTTCAATATATGTTTTGCTTGCGATCTCTGGATCAGTCATGATTGACGCTGGATTTGAATTTATTAATATAATTTCATAACCAGCATTTCTTAAAGCTTTGCAAGCCTGAGTGCCAGAGTAATCAAATTCGCATGCTTGTCCTATAACAATTGGACCCGAACCTAGAATGAGAATTTTTTTAAGATCACCTCTTTGAGGCATAATTTAAAACCTTCATTTATCTCATGCTACTTATAAATCATCAGATGTTAATCAAGTTACTTGAAAAGCAACATTTGTTTCTATAGTATTGAAAGAAATTAATTTTTTATGAGCGAACTTCAGCGACTTAAAAGTTTGTTACCTCCAGAGAATGAAAGTTGGGTATTTGTTGAAGCTGCTGCCGCTATTGATCCACCTTTGATAACACTTGAAGAAATAGGTCGTGACGAAGTAGAAATTCAAATAGATTTAGATGCATGGGATAATTTTGCAATCGACCACAGAAATCTTTTATTTTGGCACGAGGTGGGTAAAATCCAAAACGATACTATTCCTAGAGATGGATGGGAAATGGCTGCTCTAGCGATAGGGCTTGGAGGGGCTATAGGGGAGTTGTGGGTACAAGATGGCTTACTTTTATTACTTGCTCTTGGTTTATCAAGTTTTGCTGGATACAGATTGTATATTAAAAATAATTCCGAAAAAAAACTTCAAGATGCTATTTTTGCAGATGAAAGAGCTATAGATCTTGCATGTAGATTTGGATATAGCGTTCCAAATGCTTATAAAAGTCTAGGCGGAGCATTAAAGGAGTTAATAGAAAAAACTAGAAAAAAGAAAAAGAGAAGTTTCTTTGAGGATAGATTAGATGCTTTAAGAAAAAGTGCAGAAAAAGCTAGATCAGAATTATCCCAACAAGAAGGTTCTGAAAAATCAGTCTCAAGCGAAAATGTTTATGGACAATAAAAATTTAGTTTTATTGGCAGCTAAAGCTTGTGATGAAAAAAAGGCAAAAGATATTAAACTTATAAAAATTGACAAAGTATCATTTATTAGTGAGTGGATTTTGATTGCAGAGGGATTATCTGATGTACAAGTAAGATCTATTACTAACTCTGTAGAGGGAGAATTGAGAGATAAAGCTGAAATTGAACCAATAAGAAAAGAAGGGATTAACGAGGCGAAATGGGCTCTACTTGATTATGGCGATTTGATTGTAAATATTTTTCAACCTGAAATAAGAAGATTTTATGATCTTGAATCATTCTGGAGTAATGGAGATAATCTTGATTTTCCATAACTATTACAATATGAACGAATCTAAATGTCCTGTCCCAAGAGATCAACAACCCACAAATGAGTTCATAGAATTGTCAAATTCGAGAATTTTTTCTTGGCCAAAAACAAAAAAATCATTAATTCTCATATTGATTAAATTCTGGGTAGTCGCTTTTGTCCTGTTTCTTGTTATATCTTCAGGAAGTGTATATTTCAGAACATCCCTATTAAGATATACGCTATTAAGTTTTTTTAGCAGTTTATCGATCCCTTTTTTAATATCTCTAAGGTTGTATTTAGGTTGGAATCATGTATTTAAGAGATTAACTTCTGAAAATGTGGAATACGAAGAATCCGGTTGGTATGACGGGCAAGTATGGGAAAAGCCATTAGTTTTGAAAGAAAAAGAATCACTTATTGCCTCAATTGAGGTAAAGCCCATTTTAAATAATTTAATTCAAATTTTTTCTATTATTTCAGTCTTAGGATTATCCGGCATTTTAATTTTTCAACATAACAATTTCTAATGAGTTCTAATTTCAAAAACCTCTATACTTCGAATAATCCTCCCTTACAAGCAACCTTATTTAGGGGATCAAATATCGAGTCAATCCATAAGGTTCATGCTGTTGTTACAGATAAAAAAGGAAGAGTTTTGATGTGTGCAGGAAATCCAGAATATAAAAGTTTTATAAGGTCAGCATTAAAGCCGTTTCAGGCAATACCTTTTGTGAGTAGTGGATCTGCATCAAAAATCAACAATGAATCAAAATCAATTGCTCTAGCATGCGGGTCACATAGTGGATCAAAACTTCATTCAAGAGAAGCTTTTAAAATTCTATGGGAATATGACATTGACATTAAAAATCTGAAATGTCCAAAATCAAATACAAGTCCATTAGAACATAATTGTTCAGGTAAGCATGCTGCTTTTTTGGCAACATGCAAAAAAATGAATTGGCCATTAGATAGTTATTTAATGGGGGATCATCCACTTCAAATCGAAATATTCAGAATTGTTTCTGAATTACTTGAAATCCCTCTATCTGAAATAAATGCAGAACGTGATGATTGTGGTGCCCCAACTCTTTATTTAAAACTATCAGAAATGTCTAAGCTATATTCACTTCTAAGCAGTTCAGATATTGCTGAATTGGAACAAATAAGTAGAGCTATGAAATTAAACCCAATAATGATAAGTGACATCAACAAATTTGATACAGAAATAATCAATTCATCTCATGGACAAGTTATTAGTAAAGGAGGAGCCGAGGGAATACAATGTCTAAGTAAGGTAAATGAAGGTATAGGATTGGCTTTAAAAGTAGAAGATGGTTCAAAAAGAGCCAAGCATGCTGTTAGTCTTCACTTATTAAAACAACTAGACTGGATATCTGACTTAAGAATTCAAGACATCGAAGATAAGGTCTTTAATTTTTCTGAAGGAGTGCGACTTGAAGTTAAAGGTAAATTAAAATTCCAAGAATCCTAAAAAAACAGGAAAATCAACCCTTTCAGATGTATGCTATGTATATGTCGCGGGGTAGAGCAGTCTGGTAGCTCGTCGGGCTCATAACCCGAAGGTCGGAAGTTCAAATCTCCCCCCCGCCACCATTTAGAAGCAGCATCGCAGCTGCTTTTTTACTTTCAATTAGATGCAGAAATTAAAAAATTAAGGAAGACGAAGAATTTCTATTAATACTAAAAAGACTTATTAATTATTATTTGAGATCCTTTTCGATAGAGATTTTTAAGTTAACTCTTACTATTAAACCGATAAAAATAAATAGTATTCCAATGTAAGAGTTCAAAGATAGCTCCAAAATATTTAACAATTTTCTAACTAAATCTTAGCTCAAAAATCATTTCTATTAAATAACCTCACAACAAATAATTTTAAAATTTCTGAACGTTGAAAATTTTCCTTTTAATTAAGTTAATTAATAGGATAAAGTTACAAGTATAAATGTTGAAATATATGCAGAATTTGATACAGCGTGATCTAGGATCAAGCTTGCTTTCCATAGCTGTGATTTTAGGATGGTTGGGGCTGTTTCTTGTCTTCTTGAGAATATTAACAATTTCAATAAAAAGAATCCTTGAAGCGATTTTCAAAAAATCTTAATCATAGGGATAAGTTAAGAATATGGAATTAATCGCGTAAACCCTATATCACTAGGTATAATAACCTAAAAATGTCAATTTTAGATAAAGTTAAGATAGGTAATTACGTTCAGGTTAATTTAGAACTATCAGAAGATAGACTAACCAAAGAAACTGTTGATGCTATAAATATTTCATCGATTGGTAAGATTTGTGACTTCAGAATAACTGATGGTAAAGGTATTGGAGTAGTCTTGCAATTATCTAATGGGAAAGAACAATGGTTTTTTGAAGATGAAATTGATCTTCTTGACGAAAATGGCAATATAGTAAAAAAAATTAACCATATAAAAGAGAGTAATAATTTTATATTTAATATATTAAGAGAATTGAATTATGAGAATAAAAATAATATTAATGAGTTACTTAATCCATTAAACTTTTTTATGTGGCTAGTTGTATCGTTTAAAGATATTTTCTAAAGCAATAAAAATTTTTTCTAAAATTGAATTGATTTATTAATTACTAAAAACAAAAATTAAAGAATTTTTAAAATTGAAATGGTGAAAAATGTTATTGAAGTAAGAAATTTGTCCAAATCATTTGATATAACTTCAAAGGAACCAGGATTAAAAGGGACTATTAAACATTTTTTCAGAAGAAAAACAAAAAGTTCAAAGGTTATAAAAGATATAAGTTTTGAAATCAAAGAGGGAGAAATAGTAGGTTTTCTAGGTGCTAATGGAGCTGGGAAAACAACAATTTTAAAAATGCTTTGTGGCTTAATTTATCCTAGCGAGGGTTCAATTTTAGTTGCAGGCAATTTACCTTTCAGGAGAAAAGAAAATTTCCTTAAGAATATCACCCTAATAATGGGTCAAAAACAACAACTCATTTGGGATCTTCCACCAATTGAATCATTTTACTTAAATGCATCAATATATGACATAGATAAGTTAGAAGCTAAAAGAAGGATAAAAAAATTATCAGATATGCTTGAAATTGATAATGAGATTTTCATACCTGTCAGAAAATTATCCTTAGGTCAACGTATGAAGTCAGAATTATTAGCAGCATTGATACACGAACCAAATATTCTATTTTTAGACGAGCCTACACTTGGATTAGATGTTAATGCTCAGAGAAATTTAAGAAAATTTCTTCAAAAATATAATAAAGAAACTAATGCAACAATATGCCTTACAAGTCATTACATGAAAGACATTACTTCACTATGCAAGAGAGTTATATGCGTTCACAAAGGATCAATTTCATATGATGGGAAACTTGATATCTTATTAAAAAGACTATCTCCTGTTAAGGAAATTTCAATAGTTTGTCACTCTAAAAAAGATGCAATTAAATTAGGAAAATCAGGTTTTTCTGTGAAAAATCAAACGAATAATGAAATTACAATTATTATCGAAAATAACCTTTTTACTTCTTCATTGAAAGCCATCCTAAATAAATTTGATATTAAAGACCTCTATATAAATGAACCACCTATAGATGAAATTATTGGAAAAATATTAATTAAAAAAAAATATGATATCTAATTCCATTAATCGTAAAATATTCACTTTATTAAAAGTACAATATTCAAACATGCTGGAATATAGGGTAGAGATTGCATTATGGGCGATTTCAGGAATTATTCCTTTTTTTATGTTAAATATTTGGACCAATAACAACCTTAATGAATCCATAAACATTAGTGATGTTATGCTTTCTAGATATTTCTTGTGTGCTTTTTTTGTAAGGCAGTTTTCTGTAGTTTGGGTTGTATTTAGCTTTGAAGAAGATTCTCTTATGGGAAAGGTGTCCCCTTATCTAATACAACCTTTAAACCCATTTTTCAGGTACTTGGCACAACATATTGCGGAACAGATAACAAGATTTCCTTTTGCACTAATAATCGCAGTTTTCTTTTTTATTTTTAATCCAGAAAGTATGTGGATTCCAAATTTGAAGATTTTATTATTATCGATAATATCGACGTTCTTTTCATTCATAATTCAATTTTTAATTCAGTCAATAGTTGCATGTCTATGTTTCTGGACAGAAAAAGCATCCTCAATCGAAAGATTATTATTTATCCCAACATTGTTTCTCTCAGGCCTTTTAGCTCCAGTTGCTTCCTTTCCCGAATATGTAAAATCTTGGATTTATTTAACTCCTTTTCCATATTTAATAGATTTACCCGCAAACTTACTATCAGGTAATACAACAAATTTTAGAGGAGGTATTGGTATCCAAATTCTATGGATTCTTATCCTTTTTCCAGTTTTTAGAAAAATATGGTCTGCAGGGACGAAAAAATTCACTGCTATGGGATCATGAATCCAAGAAAATATTTAAAAGTTTATGCCAAGTTTTTGCATACTTCTCTAGCTTCTGAATTGGAATATAAAACAAATATATTTATTGATTTAATTACTGCAATTTTAAGTCTAATAGGAAGTATTTTTTTGTTATCCATTTTCTTTCAAAATAGTTTAAACATTGGAGGCTGGAAATTTGAAGAGGCACTTATAATTCAAGGAATTTATACAATTCTGAATGGAATAACAAATACATGGTTTAATCCTAATCTGACAGAAATTGTTAAACATATAAGAGAAGGTACATTAGATTTCGTACTTTTAAAACCTATTGATAGTCAATTTTTTATTTCATCAAAAAAAATTAACCCATCTGGCTTTTTAGAAATAATACTTGGACTATGCCTATTGATACTCTGCATTAGGATAAATCAAATAAATTTAAATTTAAGTTTTTTGACCTTATCATTTATTACGATCATCTGCTCAATTTGCATTTTATATAGTTTATGGTTTTTTATTTCTACAACTACTATTTGGTTTGTTAAAACTTGGAATGCCACAGAAGTATTAAGATCATTTCTTTATATTGGTAGATTTCCTTTGAATTCATTTTCATTTTCTCTAAGAATATTTTTTAGTGTTTTCATTCCAATTGCATTTATAACTACAATACCCTCTGAAGTTTTTCTAGGTCTTTCTCAATTATGGAAAATATCCCTTGAAGTTATTGTTGCCATTGTATTTCTTACGACTTCTAGAAAGTTCTGGTTATTTGCATTGAAATTCTATACATCAGCATCAAGCTAAATATTATTTAATAACCTCCCTACAAAATTCCCATATTTGTTGTTTACTATTCAGTTTAGAGAGTTTAGATAATTTCTTAAAATTTATTTTAGACTTTTCTATAGATAAAAGTCTGCAGCTGTAGTCAATCTTGTAATTTCTAGAAATTATTCTCAAGTTGAGTGCAATGTCACAAAGGATAATTAAGATAGAGACTATAAAAACTAAACCAAAAAATTGAGAAAATGATTTTGAATAATTGTCATTTTCAGTTTTTAATTCAAATTTCATTACTTAACTATATGCTGAGGACATTTTATTGCAGCAATAGCAACAGCTGTAACTTTAAAATTTTCTGACTTCTCAATTACCTTCTTAACCTCTAAAGGCCCAAACTTATTACTTGCATCACTGTAGGAAAGAAGTAAAGATTTATAATTATCATGGCCAAGATTTCTATATTCGCAGAAATTATCGCCAACATAGTTCAAAAGAGTAAGTAAAGTTAATTCAATCATTAAAGCTTTTTAACTAGCAAAGTTCTTACGAATAATACAATGCATCAAATTTTTAACAAGTTTGATCGCACAAAACAATTGAAATCATTACCAAAAAAATCTACTAACAACCCTTAAAATTACAAAATTATTTCAAAATTGCAAACCTCACTTGTAAAAATCACTAAAACACTATCCGTAGTGTGTCGAAGTACCCAATCAAACCCTATAGATAGGGGGTTGCTTTTTATAAGAAATTGGTTTAAAAATAAGATTCCCCATCACCCGGCTTCACATATGTGAGGCCTTTTTTTTGATTATTTTTAATAAGGCTTAATGAAGATTATTTTTTAACAAAAAAATGATTCCTTAAAAACTGATATAAAAATAAAGATGAATTTACCCTATAAACCAGTGCAGTCTTTTTTATCACAAAATATTATTCTCAATTAATTAATAAAAATATTTATAGATTTAATCAACAAGCTAACACCAACAAAAATACAAACTGTAGTAAATGTTTTCTTAATTAGTTTATTTCCATGTACTTTTGATAAGTGAGCTCCGAAATATCCTCCTGTAAAAGAACCAATAATTAAATATATTAATAAATTTGGAGGTATGGGTCCTATTTTACTCAAAAAAAATGCTCCGGTAAAATTCCAAAAAATTCCAACAGTAAAGAATGTCAAACTTATAGCTCGAATAAAATCCATTTTGAATGTTTTTATTAAAAGTATTGTTACTAACAATCCTGTTCCTGAAGAAATAGAACCATTCAAAATACCTATTAGGAAAATAGAAATAAAAAATTTCGTACTACCAGCTAAATTAAGCTTTTTGTTTTCAGATGATAAACCCAAATCTGTTTTAAGAGATGAGTAAAACGCCAATAATATTGAAACTAATCCTAAAAATAAATATAAATATTGTTCTGATATATATTCAACTATTGAAGATCCAAAAATTACTCCCGGTAATCCAAAAATTAGCATTTGCTTGGCAATACTTATATCATTACCTAGAGATTTGAAATTTCGTAATGAACCCCCTAATCCTAATGCTACTGTTGCTAATTTATGACTAGCCAGGGCTTGAAAATAAGGTACACCAAATAAAATTAATGCTGGCAATTGTAGTAAGCCTGCACCACCTCCAGAAATTGCTGAAAAAGTATTAGAAAAGAAGGATATTAAAAAGATATAAATATTTTTATGTAAATAATGTTCACTATTCTCTAATAATGTAGTTAATAGATAAAGCATTTAATCTAAATACTAAAACTTTTATAAGTAAATATTTTTGTTTTCAAAAGAAAAGTAAAAAATACAAATTCATTTTTAATCATAATTCAACAAAAACTGTTATTATCAAAAAAATTATCAAGAAAATTATGCATAGACAAGATGCAATTTACCTTGATCAACTATGTCCTAAGATAAGTAATAAAAATTGGAGAGATTCACTTCACAAACTTACTAAATATAAATGTATTTATTGCGGAAAGCCATCAGAATCACTTGATCACATTCATCCTATGTCCAAAGGGGGAAGAAGCAGTACAAGTAATTGCGTGCCATGTTGTTTGTCATGTAATGGTAAGAAATCAGATTCTGAAGTTCTTAATTGGTACAGAAAACAAACTTTTTATGATCCTAGAAGGGCTATGGCGATACGAGCATGGTTCAACAATGATTTAAAAGTTGCTTCAGTTCTTTTAAACTACTTAAATTAGAAAATCAAATAATAAATTAATTTAGATTCGAGAACATATTTTGCATTACATTTAATAGAGACTTTCTATTTTAGTAAATAATAAATTTTACTTATATTATTTTAGCTTCGGAATTTAATTTATTGCTCTTGAATATAGCTATCTTAGAAAAATCGTCTTTCCATATTATTGGCGAATCTATAACCTTTCTATCTGGAGATTTTACTGAAAAAATTAATCCAAATACGAAAAGAATAGTAATCAAAATTATAGTCATTACTAATTTGTCTGAAATATTATTCATCAAAATGTTCTATCTGGAAAAATTTTTGTCAGGAGTGGTTTTTTCATAAATTTCTAGAAAATATGATTTAAAGTATTTAACCCCCTCCTTCCCAATTAAGCCAAATGACCAACCACAATCATTTACAACTTGCAATGAAATTTGATTTGCCAAGTCATTTTTCTCAATCCATTTTTTTTGTGGATTGTAAGAAAAAGATATAATATTTTCTGTTTTTACTATAGCGGATTTCATTGCTTCATCTTTAGAAAAACCACTTTGAATAGCCTTGCAATATTTTCTAGAGAAATTATTAGAGATTCTATTTTGGAGTAAACTAACACTAGGATCTGACGTTTCAAATGCAAAACATTTTGGAGTTTTTAATTGAATAATTACAAATAATAATAAACAAAAAAAGATCTTTACCAATAGCTGTAAATAATTACCATTTAATAACATAATAGTTTTTTTTTATAGTTTTTTCAATTGAATCTTTTAAATATTAAAAGCTATTTAAATTTCAAATTATTAAAAATTTTATGTATTGCAATAAGTTCAGTAATAATAGTCAGAAGCTTATCTGAATTTCTATATGTACGAATCATTTATGACATTGCTATTTTTTCCTGAATGGACAAATGGACTACCTTCAGACTTTTTAATACTTCATTTTTTCGTAGGAGCTATTATTTTTCCATTCAACATGATTCATGCTAAAGCAAGAAAAATTGACCGTGAGAACCCTAAGGAAGCATCTAATGGATATAAAAATTCAGACAATTCTGCATTTTTTGGATACGAGGAAATCAATTAGATTTCAATAAAAGTTCTTAAAGGAATTAATTAATTGATGATAATTTCCCTAAATAATTCATTAGATCTAAAAATCTTTAGTCCCAGTGAACCTTTAGGAATATTCATCCTTATTTTGGGATTAATATTTTCTAGTATGATTTTTTATATTATTTATGCTGTAAGCTCTAATAAAGAATCAGTAGAAGATAAAAAAATAAGAACAAAAAAAGAGACTTTGCAAAAAGAGAAAATAGGAAAATTATTTCCTAAGAAAAAATAAATTTAATGGTTTTATTAGTACTAAGGAATTTATTTATATTATTGATTATCAAATCAGTAGGATCCAAAAACATTAGTTTTAATTCTTTTAAGTCAAACATCATTCTTCAAAACTTAACTTTAACATCTAAATTTTTTTTACGAGAAGTTTATATTTTTATATATGAAGGCAAACATTTTCATCACAAGAAAAAAAATGTTAAAAATGAAGAAATGATTTGAAATCTTGGATAATTCAGCTCAATATTTATTTCTTGCAAGTGGATTAAATGATGGAGAAGGGTTTTGGATTGTGGGAATAAAAAATTGCGATGAAAATATCCTTGAGGATAAAAACCTTTTAGATTGCCATAGAAAGGAATTAATAGGGAGTGAATCAGCGAAAGATATTCTCATAGCTATCAACTTAAACGTAAATAATTTATTAAATGAACTAAAAAGTAAAAATTATTTTATTGAGAGACCCTCAAAGGGAATTTCATTCGATATCCCTTTATATATCTTGGAAAATATTTTTGATTTTTGGTTAGATATTTATAAAACTAAAGGAGCCTGGGAAACTTGTTTAGGTCTTCTTAAAGTTAGAAAAAGAATTCCCCTAACTAACCTTATTGAAAGCGAAAGTCTAAAAGGTAACTCTAAAAAATGGGCATTACAAATTGAAACTTTACATGCATATGTTCCTAATTCACAAACAATTAAAAGAGTAAATGATCCCATGTGGAAATAATTCTATTTTTAATTAATCAATATATTTACTTCGGAGTATATTTAAGTAAAAATAAAGTTATTTAATAATTAAGAATGAAAAAGCCATATTCTTTTAGTAACGCGCAAATGAACGGTATTGTTGAGCATACCTACGCAAACATAATAAATGAATGTGAAAATTTAAAAAGAAATACTAATTGCCCAAATGAGCAGGTAGTTGCACTTTTAAGCGTAATTGCATCAAATTTCGCAATTACCTCTGAAACTAACGAAAATAAAGATGGTAAATAATTTTACTTGGAGCGAATTTGACAAAAGCGTAGAATACATTGCTGATAAATGTAGGTTTTTAGAGTTTTCTGGGATATATGGAGTTCCTAGAGGTGGATTATGTCTTGCTGTAGCACTAAGCCATAAATTAAAAGTAAAGTTAATTTCCAAACCGATAAAAAATTCACTAATAGTAGATGATGTTTATGAAACTGGTATTACATTAAACACCTTTAAAGATATAGAAGGAGCAATGTTTTTTGTATTATTTAGCAAAATTGAGCCTACTTGGTGGAATACGGTATTTATATCTAAAAAGAGCGAATGGGTAGTTTTCCCCTGGGAAAACACTTTAAATTCAAAAAGTGACCGTAAAGAGTACATCAAAAAAAGAGGTTTAGGTTGAAAAAGAAATTATATTTGGCAAATCCATATGGCTTTGCGAAACAAACTAAAAAACTCCTAGGTGAATTTATAGATATCTTCAATGATTTAAATATTGAAGTTTATGAACCTTTTGAGAGGACGAAACATTTAGTAAATCAAGAAAGTCAATGGGCATATGAACTTGCAAAAAGTAATTTTCATGATTTAAAAAAATGTGATTGCATATTTGCGATTGTTAATGGAACCCCTCCTGATGAAGGTGTAATGATTGAATTAGGTATTGCAATTGCCCTAAGAAAGAGAATCTTTTTATTCAGGGATGATTTTAGAAATTGTTCTGATAGCAATCAATATCCATTAAATCTTATGCTTTTTCTTGGACTGCCTAAAGATAATTGGAAAAAATATTATTTTGAATCCTTACAAGATATAAAAAGTAATAAAAAAGGATTTGTGGAGTGGGCAAAAAAATAATAAAACACACCAAATAAACCATTAATCATTGATTTGAAGTTTCAAAAATAGACCTAAAAGATGCTAGGATGACTTTTATTTAGAAAATTTTGACACAAGTTACAGTTGGAGAGAATGAGGGTATTGAGTCTGCCCTTAGAAGATTTAAAAGACAAGTATCTAAATCTGGAATCTTTGCAGATTTAAAAAGACTTAGGCATCATGAAACCCCTATTGAGAAATACAAGAGAAAGTTACAACAAAGGAGAAAAGCAAGAAGAAGATAATTTTCTTGAACTTATAAAGCAATTCCGAGATTTTTTAATATAAGTAAAATTAAAAATTTGATTATTTTAGGTTCTTTAGCTTCTTTACAAGATTTATTCCAACACCTGAGACGGCAAGAAGATCTTTTTCATCTGCTTCTAAAACTGCTTTTGTTGTTTTAAAGCCTGCTCCATACAAAGCATTTGCACATTTTGCTCCAACACCAGGAAGTGTAGTTAGGGCATCAATATTTTTCTTTGAATTAACTTTTTTTTCTTTTGTTTTTGTTTTTGTTTTTGTTTTTGAAGATTTAGCAGACTTAGTTGATTTTTTTTCTTTCTTTAAAGGCGTTTCAGGGGATACTGAACTTTTAAATAGAATTGATTTTAGTTTACTCAAAAATTTAGAAATCATTGAAATTTAAATAAGAATAAAATTAAATCTTCAATTTAATAAATCATCAAAGTCAAAGAAAAATCAATAACAAAATATAGATGATTGAATAGAGATAATTTATTTACATATATATAAAGCCACATTTTGAATAATTATGCAAGCTTATAAGCCATTGCAACGTATTTTAAAAATTTTTTGATTACTAAATAAAGTTTTTACTTTCCAAAGTTAAAGGTATTTACTAAAAGTAAAATTAGAGCCTAATAAATAACAGAGCATAATATGAAGCTTATATTTATAAGTGGTCCTTCTGGAAGCGGTAAAACTACTTTATCAAATCAAATAAAAGTAAAAATCAAAAATGGCTTTGTTTTAAGTACTGACAATTACTATAAAACAGGGCTATTAAGTCAATTACTTTCAAAATTGGTAAATGGTTATTTTGATAGAAGCATAAGTTTAAATTACAAACTACTAAAAAAGGATTTTAATTTTATTATTAAGAATGGATTTTCAATCCATGATCGTACTTATAATTTCGAAAAGAAAACAATAAATAATTTCTTAAACGAAACAAATAAAATTAATTTTTTAATTATTGAAGGTATTTTTGCTAGAGAATGTTCAAACATTTTATGTAATCAAAATTATTTTTTCCTGGAATTAAAAATTAATAAAAATGATTGTATGAAAAGAGTTCTCCAAAGGGATTCAAAAGAAAGGGGGAAGACACCAAAAAAAGCTGAAGATGATTTCTTAAAATCATGGGATATCTATTACAAAAAATCCAAATATAAAAATATACAAAAGTATGCAAACAAATTCACTGTTACAAAAAATACTAAAATTGACCAAATACTTAAAAAAATTATTTAGTTAAATCTGAAATTTTTTTGCTAATGTTAGAGCACTTAAAATTGAGCCTTCAATCCTACCAAATCCATTCCCATCAAACCAATCTCCGCAAAATCCAATTCTATATTTTTTACTAAATTGTAATGACAATGGTACTGCGCATCCAGAAGGTTGTGAAGCTCTCCATTTCATAATAGAGATGCCCTCATTAAAAGTTAATTGATTTACTGAAGTATTATTCCTAAAAAGTTCATTGAAATTTGCAAATATTTTTTGTTTAAAGATATCTTCATCATTTGTATTTATATAAGAGTTAATAAAATCTATATTTTTGGTATGCACTACAATTCCTAATTTGTTGTTATCTTGCAACTGAAAAATAACCCTTTCAAATTTGAATTTATTCTCCAGATTTTTTTTTAAATAAAAATACCTATATTTCTTAGAATAAAAATCTTTATAACTATAATTTTCATTTGAATAAATTAAAAAGGTTAGTCTTGGAATAAATGATTGTTTATCTAATAAATTAAAAAGACGATCAATTTTTTTATCTTTATTTTTTGGAATAGCTTTTCTTAATGGAATTTGATTCGTATTCAATATTTTTAGAGACCTTTTATGAAGTAACAAATTACTTGAACAAATAATATACTTAGATTTAAATTTATGTCCATTTTTAGATTTTAATGTCCATTCATCATTATTAAAATTCAAATCAACTATTAAAGTTTTGAAAAACAAATCAATCTTATCCCCGAAATTATTAAACTCAATAATCTTTTGGGATAATTCACTCATAGAAAAGGAAGAAAGATAGCTTTCCCCACAATAAAATTCAGATTTTTTAATAGTCTGTAATTCACTTATATCACCTAGAGAAGTTAATTCTGAATCATCACTTTTAATTAATTTTTTTTCTAATAAATCATCAATATAATTTTTTAATAGAAGGTTATCGTTACTCTTGCTTATATTAAAATTTGGAGCGCCATGATTTAGTTTCCATCCTTTAAATCTTTTGCTTATTCTTGTACTTGATCTACCTCCAAGTCCTCGTCCAACCTCAATTAATGCAATCTTTTTTGAAACGTTTTTTTGAAGAAACTTTGAAGAGAAAACACATGCTGATATTCCTCCACCAATTATTATTAAGTCGTATGAAAAATTACTTTTCATAATTCTGTAATTCTAAGAGATTATTTATCATTTCTAAAGAAACTATAAACAGAATCAAGTTTTTCTGCTGATGCAAAATCAGTTTCAATTACTGGGGTAATATTATTATTTTTATAAAAACAAACTAAATCTCTTGTGAAATAATAAAAATCATCTAAAGAACATAAAAACTTTTCTGATATGTAAACCCCTTTCCATGGACGAAATTTAAACCTGGCTATAAATTGTTTTGAAGGAATCAATAAACTTCCAAAAAGATTTATTTTTTCATTTTGGACTACTTCCTTAAGATTATTTACTTCATCTTTAAGCACTTTAATATCTGTTCCATATTGAAACCATATTGAATCAACTAAACCTGAAGAAAGTTTCATATCCAACCTATCTTTTTCTGAATTATCCTTATTATATTTTTTCAAATATGGATTATAAGCTATACCTAATTTAACTTTTAAATTTTTTTCTTCTTTTATTTTACTTAAAACATTAATTACATCAAAGTTTTTTTTCTTATTAGATCCTGAAACAAGAAGAATTTCATAATTTCTATTCGAATAAGAATTTTTTAAAAACTCTAAAAGATCATGATATGATTTTTCTGCATTTTGATAGTATTGATGATATAAGCTATAGTGATAAGTTACATTAAATTGTTGATAGTTTTTTGATATATATTTAATCGTTGAATTAAAAAAATCCCTCTTAATAGGACCCTTACAGGGAATATTTATATCCTTTATTTTATTAAATTTGCAGAAATTAAGTTTATCTTCTAACTGCGAAATATTTTTAAATGACAATTCAAATCTTATATTACTAATCATCAATTAATACATTTATTTTTTATTCAAATATATTAACGAAAACATACATCCGCTACGATCTTTATTCTTGAGTAAATATTTATTTTTTACCTTAATTAGATAATGTGGAAAAATTTTAATAATACGTTTTTTTGGGAATATTATCTTCTGTTAATTTTTCAATGAACTCATTGAAAGATTTCCAGTTCATTGAAATTAATATTCCAGGATATGATAAATGAAGAGTAGAAAAATCCTACAAAATATAAAAAAAAAGATCTCATATTTTCAAAATTAAATATGATTAAATAATCTGCCCCTAAAAAAAGGTACAAATATATAAGAAAATACACAATTAATATCTTATTGATTTGGCAAATCATTTAACCTTATAAGATTTTAATGAGCTCGAGAGGTTAGAATACAAAAAAGTAATTTCAAAAATATGGCAAGCCAAGATTATCTAATTGCAATTGCATTAATAGAGCAAAACTCTGTTAGAGCAATGCCTCTTGGAGGAAAAGAAATAAAAGATAATTTAGAGGAATCAGAAAATTTTAATAAACTTGGAGAAGAGATTATATTAAATCTTCTAATGAGGGTTTTTCAAAGGAGTGATGAGGGTGCTTTAAAAAGAGCATCTGAAGAAAAAGGGTTACTCTTGGTTCATATGCATCCTAAAAGAATGCAGAAAGAGCTTCCATTTATTAAATCTGAATGGATAAGGGACGGAGATACACAACAATTTCTAAAATACCTTGGCAATCTCTCAAAAGAAATATGGACTGCATCATTTGTAAAGTATAAAGGTATTGAATTTACTTCAATCTCGAAAAATGAAGAAATCTAAAATAGATATTTATTAATTTTCTTTTTTTATAGGATTTCTTTCTTCAAATTTTGATTTTCCTTAGAGACTCTAAAACATTTTCTACCATTACCAAAATCTATTGAGTAATATTCAATGTCATTTTTGATGTGCAAGGCACAATTGCCCTCGATGCAAATACAATTTTTAATA
Organism: Prochlorococcus sp. AG-418-I21; assembly: GCA_003214115.1. Taxonomy (GTDB): domain Bacteria; phylum Cyanobacteriota; class Cyanobacteriia; order PCC-6307; family Cyanobiaceae; genus Prochlorococcus_A. Next base: position 11,186 of record QCMA01000010.1, on the reverse strand, counting down.
ATTTCTTTATTAATGACATCATTAACATAAGGTTCCCTTTCTTTCTCTTCATCGAAATGCGGACAGGCAACACCATCAACTATTCCTAAGCAATCAATTATGGCTAATTCTTCAGCATAAGAATCAGTTATACCTTTATCAAACCAACAAATAGCCCCAGCACTTACACCACTCATTACAATTCCTTTTTCATAAGCATTTTGCAAGATTTTAGGTAAATTCCACTCTTTCCAAACTGCCAACATACTTTTTGTATTCCCCCCGCCGACATATATGATATCTTGTGTTAAAACTTTCTCTTCTAAGTTTTCTGTTCTTGAGAAAAGATCAATATGACTTGTTATGCAATCTAGCTTAGAAAATGCTCTATAAAAATTTAATTTATACAAACTACTGTCTCCAGATGCTGTTGGAATAAAGCAAATTTTTGGTCTTTTTTTACTGATTAAAGAAATTATATATTTTTCAATTTCAAGAGATCCTAGAGAACGTCCGAACCCTCCTCCCCCAATTGCGACTATATTTTTACTAATCATATTAACTAAATGATTTGTTTATGAATTTAAGACAAATTACTATTAAAGATCAACTTGAATTAAAAAAGGTTTATTTTGATTCTATTCAATCATTAGATGAGAATATTTATAGTCAAGAACAAAAAAGGGCTTGGTCAAGCCAAGCTTGGGATAATCCAGATTTCGATAAGTCAATTATTAAAGGTAAAGGATGGCTTCTAAGTGAAAAAGGAATAATTATTGCTTTTGCTACAAGATATCCCATTAATAGAATTGCATTATTTTACTGTAAAGGTGAATTCCAGAGAAAAGGCTGCGGCTCTAAGTTACTTCATAAATTAGAGGATGAAGCTAAGAAAGAAGGTTTAGATTCTCTTTCAACTGAAGCAAGCTTGATAAGTTATGAATTATTTCTTAAAAATGAATGGGAAATTATTCGTAAAGAAAAAGTAACTATAAATAATATTTTTTTTGAAAGATATAAAATGACAAAAATTATAAGAATTAATTAATAATGTCTAGCAAAAACAAAAGGACGATTCTGATTCTAAGAATGCTGATTTGGGCTTTATACTTTTTTTCAGGTTTTATAATTTACTCAAAAAAAGGTATTTTGCCTTCTGTGTTAATTACTTTCTCAAGAATAATTTACCCATTATCTGTTTTCTGGCTGCAAATAAGAATAAAAAAAAGAACCAATTTTCTACCTATCGATTCAAAAATGACAACTTCGCAGTTGTGGTTCAATATTTTACCCGTTATAGCATCACTCTTAACGGTAATTTTTTCTTTAACGAATGCATTCTTATATATTCTAGAAATATTAATTAACTCATAAATTAAGAAAATTTATTCTTCTTTAATTGAATTAGAGATACTCTCATAAAACATAATGTAAAGAAATTTGCCTTTTACTTATTTTTGTATAAATTTTAAATAGTAATCAAAAAAATTCATGAAAAATATTTCATTTAAGGGAAATATTAATTTTGATAAAAAAAAAGATATAAATGATCATGAATTATTCTCTTTAAAAATAACAGATAGTTTATATAAGAAAGACATTGGAAAATTTCTTGAGACTCTCTCTTCTCACTTTATTTAGGAAAATATTATTTTTCTGATCTTCAAATTCAAACAGTCCTACTAATAAATTAGTATTTGAGAGATAATAAGAAAAATTTTAAGAATAATCCAATGCAATTATTTCTAGCTGACTGCCAATTCCCAGATATTGAAAATCAAGTAAAAGCTTATCAATTATTTGTGGAGGCATGGGATAATGGTGAAATTGCAAAATCTGATAAAACAGACAAATTTGAGATGTTATTTAGAGTGCATGCTCCAGGAGAAGGAAGGGTAGTTTGTTTATGTAAGGCAAATAGTGACAAAGAAATTTTTGAGCATTTTGCACCATGGAGAGCCAAATTTGGCATTCACATGGAATTTACACCTGTAATAAGTTGTCAAAATATTGTTGATTACCATAAAGATTTGTTCAAAACTATGGGTAGTTAACTTAAATATCAAATTTATCGTGATTAAACCTTTTCCCAATCTTATTTATAAAAAAAAAGAGAGAAATTTATCTTCAAAAAGTAATCTTAAACAAGAAGAAAACGTCAAATCTAAACCATTAATTATATTTGGTTTAATTATCTCATTAACTTCAATCTTTTTGCTTTTATTCACTATTAATAATAAATTTGGATGATTTTTGAGTAATTAGAACTATTACTAAGAAACAAATATGTTCTATTATAAAAATAAAAATAACTAACTATATGGCATTTAACGAAGGGGGAATGGCCTCAGGTCTTCTTATTATTGCAGTTTCGATAATTTTTGCTGCAGGTTTTGGTTTTTTAGTATTGCATTTTGTACCAGGCACCCCATTTTAAGAAAACAAATTTAATCAAAAATTATGAGTATTTTAAACATTAACAGTTTCTAAATCCTGCATTTGATTAACATCAGGATTAGATTTCTTCTTTAACCTATAGGCATAAACTAAAGATCCTAGAGCTATGGTGCTAGAGGCTAAAATTCCAGAAATAAGAATCAAAGCAAAAAGGCCTCCGATTAGTCCCCCTTTTAATCTAAGCAAATTTGATTTAATTAAAAGAATTGATAAAAAAACAATAGTTGCTTTTAATGAAGAGATTTTGAAAAAAGCAAGTGGATAAAAAGGATTCAACAACATTTCTTTAACATAATATATTTGAATCTATTCTAAAAATAAATTTAAAAAACCGCATTAAAAAAGACTCAAAAGAGTCTTTTTTAAGCCTAAATTAAATTTGATGATTTATGCATCAGGATCAAAATTCTTAAGGTTCGGACCTGCCACAAGACCAACAAGACCAAAAAGGACTAAAGAACCAATTCCAAAGCCTGCTGCCCAAGGATTAAAACCACCTAGAGCAAAAGAAGCTAATAAATTCATGATTTAAACATAATATCTTCGTGTAAGCATACAGATTTTTATGAAAAATATACCTATATTGAGACATTTCTTCGTAATTGTTAGAACTTTTTAGCTAAATTCATTTAATAGTGATCCACAAAATTTTTGTTTTTTATTTTATTATCAAGTAATAACATTTGGTAGCAGACGTTATGACGAGTAATTCCCTACTTTTTATCTAATGGCTTCTAACTATACCTTTATTTATGATGGAGAATGTCCCTTCTGCAATCATTTTGCTGAACTCCTAGAAATGAAAAGTACGATAAATAATATTCAAATTCTTGATGGTCGTAAAAATTTAAATCTTATTGAATCCCTTTTAGAGAAAGGTTATGATCTAGATAAAGGAGCTATACTACTTAAAGATGAAAATATATTTCATGGGGCAGATGCAATTAATACTATTTGCAAAGAGATAAGTAATCCCTCAAGCAGTTTACTCTCATTACTTTCTAGTGTATTTAAATCGAATAAACGAACAAAGTTGATATTTCCATTACTAATTAGAGCCCGAAGATTCGCATTGGTGTCAAAAGGCGTATCAACATCTCTAGTTTAAAAATAAAAATTTTCTAAAAAATAAATAACATATTTATAAGCTTCTGTATCAATCAATGATAATTGATTATTTCTTAGCTAGAACTAGAAGGTAATACTAAATGTAAATGATAGAAAACTTCAATCCCTTTATTTCATTGGGTGGTGACAACCAAAAAGTAAATCATATGGCTGAAGCAGCACTTGAAATGAATTTAACTTGCAATGATTTAAAGAAGGATTTAAATTTAACTGATGGAGATGTAGTGGATATGTTACAACTAGTTATGGATAGGTTTAAAAATAGTAATTAAGTTTATATCAATATCAATTAATCAATATATATCTAAAATTTTTTAATGAGAACAGTACAAATTGAGTTTTCGAAATATCAATCAGTTAACTTTTTATGGCCTGAATTAATAGAAGATTACGGATTTGATAAAGCCAGAAAAATAGTTTCTCAAGCTATTGACTTACAAAAAATGAATGGAAAGAAAAATAACACCATGCCAATCATATTTTCAGGAACAGGAGGATTAGCTCTAATACCAATACAAATGCTAGAAAAAGAAGACCTTAAAATTAGTTGTAAAGATAACCAAGTTTTAATATTTAATCTAAAAAGAAAGTCATTTCAAATTTTAAATGAAGCAAATTGATAAACTATACTAATAAACTAAATTATTAATATCTCGATAAAGTCAAAATTACTTTATTATCTAATAAAACAAACAGGTTATAATGGCTTTTGAAGCGACATACCTTGGATCAAATGGTTGGCTAATAAAATTTAAAAAAACCAATTTAATTATTGATCCTTGGCTCAAGGGAGATTTAATATTTCCACCAGGTGAGTGGTTTTTTAAAGGATCATTAGAAGAAGATATTTTAATAGATAAAGAAATAGATATTATTTTATTAACCCAAGGATTGCCTGACCACTGTCATGTTCCAACATTAGAAATGTTCAGAAAAGATATTCCTGTAATTTGCCCTAAAAGTGCTTTTGAAACATTAAAAAAAATTGGTTTTAGTTCAATAAAAATGATTAAACCATCTGAAAAGACTAATCAATTTAATTTAAGTTTTGAAGCCACTGCTGGGGCTCCAGTACCACAAATAGAGAACGGGTATATTGTTAAAGACGATCAAAATAATGGTTTTTATATAGAACCTCATGGATATCTTGATGAAAATTTAAATAAACAAAATCTTGATGCAGTCATTACTCCTACAAAAAATTTAGAATTACCACTAGTAGGTTCTTTTGTTAAGGGTGCTGAAGTAATACCTAAATTGGTTAACAAATTCAATCCAAAATTTATACTTTCAAGTACCGTGGGCGGGGATGCAGCATATTCAGGTTTTTTAAATAATTTTATTTCAGTAAGGGAATTTAAAGAAGAATTAAATTGTAATCTTATAGATCTAGAGAGTATGCAATCTATTATGATTTAATATAATTTTTGAATATCTTTTATTTAGTCATTAGGATTGAAAGTAAATTCATTTTAAAGGAGTAAAAAAATTCATTTATTTTTTATTAACTCAATACTTTTATTAGCTTTAAATAGTACATATATATGTGAAAATTCTAAGCTCAATCTTGTGATTAGAAATAATTTTAATGGTGACTTTTCCATAGTAGAAAATTTAACCGACTTAAAGCCAGGAGCATTCATAAATATTAATTGGAATAAAATAAATCTTATGCTTCCATACTCTCTAAGAAAAGATTACGTATCATTTACAGATAAAAAATGGGACTGGAGGTACCAATTGAATGAGGACGGATCGCCTAATATTAATAATCCTTCCCTATACGAACTACTTCCTTCTGGGGAAATTAAAACACATTTTTGTGAAAAAGAAGATAATAGGTCAAACTTATAATTACAAGACAAGTATCCAAGATCATTGAATATCTAAGATCTTTATTAAATATGGACAATCCAAAAAATCAAAAAATAATTTCAAAATATATAAAACATCAAGACTACAAAGTTTTTGATTATGAAATACCAGAAATTTTTTTGGACTTTGTAATTAAGAAAAATGCTGTTTATGTTACAACGAAACTTAAATTGGTAAAAAGAAATAAGAATACCAAAAATCTTATTCTTGATGGTACGGATATATTAATTAAAAAACTATTCATAGATGACTCGCTTTTAGGAGAGGAACACTACACGCAGCAAAAAAATAGCTTAAAAATTAAAAATATAAATAAAGATAATTTTTCATTAATAATAAAAGGAATAATTAAACCGAAGGAAAATTCATCCCTATTAGGAATGTATGAGAGCAATGGCATTATAACTACGCAATGTGAAGCAGAAGGATTTAGAAGGATAAGTTACCATTCCGATAGGCCAGATATTCTAAGCAAATACACTGTTAGGATTGAGGCGGACAAGAATGATTATCCTGTTTTACTTTCAAATGGTAACGTCGTAAAAACAAATAATCTTACAAATAATCGACATGAAATAATTTGGGAAGACCCATATCCAAAACCTTCATATCTATTTGCATTGGTGGCAGGAAAACTTAGTTGTGTAAAAGACTATTTCATAACAAAATCAAATAAAAAAGTCAGAATAAATATTTATGTTGAAGATGGCGATGAAAAATATGTTCAACATGCAATAAGTTCGTTAAAGAAATCAATGAAATGGGACGAGGATAAATATAGCCTTGAATACGATTTGTCATTATTCAATATAGTTGCAGTCAGGCACTTTAATATGGGAGCCATGGAAAATAAAAGTCTTAATATTTTTAACTCAAAACTAATCCTCGCTAATTCTGAAACAACAACTGATGAAGAATTAGAGAGAATAGAAGGGGTGATCGCCCATGAATACTTCCATAATTGGACGGGTAATAGAGTTACTTGTAGAGATTGGTTTCAATTATCTTTAAAAGAGGGTTTGACAGTATTTAGAGATCAACAATTTACTGCAGAGCTTCATAATCATGAAATAAAAAGACTAGAGGATGCAAAATTTCTTAGAAAAAATCAATTTAGGGAAGATTCTGGTCCAACATCACATCCAGTTATGCCAGAAAAATATCAAGAAATAGACAATTTCTACACGACCACAATATACGAAAAAGGCTCTGAAATAATTAGGATGCTTAATAAACTTGTAAAAGACAAAAATTTTTATAAAGGATTTAGTAATTACATCTCAGCTTATGATGGTAAGGCAGCAACAATAGACCAATTTGTCGAAAAAATTTTAGAGCATAATAAAGAAATCGATCCTGAAGAGTTTAAAGTCTGGTACAAGCAAAATGGCACCCCAAAAGTTAATTTCAAGAGAATCTGGAATCAAACAGACAAAAAACTTATAATTCAGTCCTCTCAGACTAATCCCATAAAGAATAACCCATATAATGATTTGCCTCTAATAATTCCAATAAATTTAGCTATATTTTGCGGAGAAAATATAACAATAAAAAAAACAGTCGTCCTAAAATCCAAAAAACAAGAATTTATTATTCATATTGTAAAACCGCTATTCCAAATTCCCTTAGTTACTTATTTCCGAGAATTTTCGTCCCCAGTGGAGTGGGAATCAGATACAACTTTAGATGAAAAATTTTTAATCCTAAAATATGAAACAGATTACTTTACCCTATCTAATACTGTAAATGAATTTTATAAAATTATAATTTCATCCAGATTAAATGAAAAACCAGATTATAAAATTGAAAATAAACTTATAAACACCCTAATATCATTTATAAAAAATAGTGATATAAATTTATCTCTTTTATCAGAATTACTAAGTATTCCAACGTTTGCTGATATTGAATCAGAGATAGAAAATATAAATCCATTAAAAATATATAAAACAATAGATGAATTAAATTTTTTATTCGGTACCAAATTAAAAAAAGAATTATATTTTAAGCTCCAAGAAATAGAGAAGAATATCAATAAAGTATGGCCAGAAGGAAAACATGAAAGAAAACTAATCGAAACTATTTGGAAACTACTTTTGCATAGTAAAGATGAAGAAATTAAAAGAAAAATAATTTTTTATGTTGATAGTAATTCGATGACGTTAGCAAAAGCAGCATTGAATTCTTTTAGTAGGATTGATTGTCCTGAGAAACAGACTATTTCAAATATTTTCTTCAACAAATGGAAAAATAATAGTGTTGTATTGGATAGTTGGTTCTCATTCAATGCCACTATAGAAACTCATGAAAAAACAAGCAGTATAGAAAAATTATTTAAAAATAAGTTTTTTGATTCAAAATCACCCAATACATTAAGAGCTATACTGAATACCTTCGTAACAAGAAATAGTACTTTTCATGCCATAGATGGATCTGGTTATGGATATATCGCAAAAAAGATAATTGACTTCGATAAATTAAATCCAATCGTAATTTCCCGTTTTGTGAAAGTATTTACTAGGTACAATTATTATTCAGAACCTTACAGAAGTAATATGATAGCAACTATTAAGCAGATTAAAAAAAATAAACTATCAACAAATACTAAAGAAGTACTAGATGCAATAATAAGGTGATTTATTATAGTTATCTAAAAGTAATAATAAAGATTGTAATTACAACTAATAAAATAAACACAAGATACTTATTAATAAAAATATAATCAAATAAATTATTATTATTATTATTATTATTCCACTTTTTATCGACGTATTCCTTAGTTATAAATTTATTAGGTCTGCCACAATGTAAACAAGTTGGAGAAGTTATTAAAATTAAGTTTTTGCATTGCGGGCATTTTTTCTTATTCATATTTTTAATTTTACTGAATAAAATCAAAATCAGAAATATACATTAAGTAATTATTTTTTTTAAATATTTTGAATAATTAAATAACATTGCAAAAAAAAAAGTTGATTTAAATTGTTTTAAAAATTCAATATAATAAAACATTCTTATTTTTATTTAGTTCTACATGTTTGCTATTGCGCTTGGTATGTCACCTATCGAAAAAATCACTGTTGCAATATCAGCATCGATTTTTATAATTGCATTTACATGGGTCTCAATAAAGGGAGATTTAAGAAAACTTGCTAAAGAACTAATTGAAGATAATGAAAATAATCAGGATAATTAAAAAAATCTTTTAACCTACTTTTTATACAAACCAGGATAATCAATTATATGCCTAATTTCTTTGAGAGAAGAACCATAGATTTTTGCACCATTTAAGTTAACACCTATCCATTTTTCCTTTTTATTAAAAAAATAATTTTCACTACCACTTCTTTGGAGATAATCTTTATTATCCCAATTTAATGTTATATCCCAACCCTTGTAATTTTCTATCATTTAGAAAAATAGAACATATCAGAATGATACTGAAAGAAGGAGAAAACAAAAACAAAGGAAATAAGTATTTTTTTCGTAATGTTTATTTAATATTTTTTAAATTAGAACTGACTTTTATTTTACGAGCAGCTTCATCAGCATTTTGTCTAGCCAAATTAATGTCAGAATTTGATGAGAGCACAACACCCATTCTTCTCCCTTTTCTGGAAACTGGCTTTCCAAATATGAGCACTTTAGTCTTTTCAAATTCTAATGCTTCAGTTAGACCCTCATAAATAGGATTTTTAGACTCTTGGTTAGAGAGTATAACTCTGGTAGCAGAGGGTTCTATGAGATCTATGTACGGAATTGGCAAATTTAAAAAAGCCCTTAAATGTAATTCAAATTCATTAATGTTTTGACTAACTAATGTAACCATACCAGTGTCATGCGGTCTTGGAGATAATTCTGAAAATATTACCTCACTTCCTTTTATGAAAAATTCTACTCCGTATAATCCAGCTCCATTAAGATTATTTAATATTCTACTTGTCATTCTCTTAGCTTCAATAATTAAGGACTCCTTGATCTCTATAGGTTGCCAACTACATTGATAGTCTCCATTAGATTGAAGATGACCAATTGGTAAACAAAAAATATTTTCACCACTTTCTTTTCTTACAGTTAAAAGAGTAAATTCAAAGTCAAAATTAATAAATTCTTCAATAATTACACCTTTAACCTTTCCTCTTGAATTTGCTTGTGCTTGTTTCCAAGCATTTTGTAAATCATTTTTAGTTTCAACCAAACTCTGCCCTTTTCCTGAAGAGCTCATTAAAGGCTTAAGTAAAAGTGGGAATCCAATTTCATCTGATTTTTTTTCTAAATCATCAAATTCAAAAACATAATTAAACTTTGCAGTTTTAATTTTTAAATCTTTAGAAGCTAAGTCTCTAATTTTATCTCTATTCATCGTTATTTCTACAGTTCTGGCGTTGGGAACAATATTGAATCCTTCATCCTCGAGTTCTTTTAGGGCTTCAATTGAAAGTGCCTCTATTTCTGGGACAACATAGTCAGGATTGAATTGTTTTATAACATTTTTTAAAATATTTTTATCTCCCATATCAATTACTCTTGAATAATCAGCAACTTGCATTGCAGGAGCTTTTTCATATCGATCAATTGCAATAACTTCTAATCCTAATCTTTTAGATTCTATTACTAATTCTTTTCCAAGCTCGCCACTACCAAGTAATAAAATTCTCTTTTTAGAAAAAATTGATTCTTTCATATATATAAAACTTATTCCTCATCACAGGAAGGTTGTGAAGATGTATCATCTGTAATTTTTTTATCTTTAGAATAACTAAATAAAAAATTTCTACCATACCGATTTTGACTTCGCATGCTATTAGTTATTGATCTTGAAATTGCTCCTAAAAAAAAGATTCCAATCATTGCCCAAATAATTCTTTCTAAAGCAATTGCAGGTGAAAAACCTTGACCGGAATTAATAATTTCAGTAAGTGGGTCCAAAGGGTCCAAATTTAAACTGATTAATAATATTAATTATAAATGGTTAAATAGATGAAAAATTAAAACTTATGAAAGAAATAACTAAAACTACCATATAAATTAAACACAATAAAGTCTATACAATGCTATCTTCAAAGGGTGATTTTTTTTAGACATGCAAGTTGACGTTCAAAATACTACTGTTCTCTCTGCAGACGGATCATCCATAAAACTAGGTGAATATTCAGGGGAAGTAATTTTAGTTGTTAATGTAGCTAGTTATTGCGGAAATACTGCTCAGTATGAGGATCTTCAAAAGCTACATGATTTATATTCAAGCAAAGGCTTAAGAATACTTGCATTCCCTTGTAATGATTTTGGAAAACAAGAACCCGACTCTCTTTCAGAAATAAAAGATTTTTGCACAACAAAATATGGAGTTAAGTTTGAAATCTATGAAAAAGTTCATGCCAAAGGCAGCACCACAGAACCATACACAACCCTTAACAAAGTTGAACCTGAAGGAGATGTTGAATGGAATTTCGAAAAGTTTCTGATAGGGAAAGATAGTAAAGTAATTGCAAGATTCAAGCCAGGTGTTAAACCGTTTGACGAAAACTTAATAGCAGCTATAGAAGTAGCTTTAGATTCATAAAAACCTTCTTATAATTCAAATTAATATATTAAAAATAAAGACTTTTAAATTTAATTGAAAAATAAGCTAATTATTTTAAAATTTTCTTTTTTTAGGATTCAAGCTGGTCAAGTATTCTTTTGTTTATTTTAAATCTTATTTATTATCAGAATCAACTTCTACGTCTATTATTTGATCTTTGAGA